>JACUUU010000375.1 GCA_014859065.1 Anaerolineales bacterium | reverse complement strand
TACTATTGGATATAAATAAACCCATGGTCGGAGCCCTCCTGACCAGCTCACTACCGGCAAGCATGGAAGGTATCGGTGCAAAGCCTACCTCGAACGACGCTTGATATGGGTCATCGGCTGATAAGAATAACCCGTTTGTTCCAGCCTGGGTCACCCAAAAGGCAACCTTGCCCGACCGTAAAAGGTTGAGTTCATCCATTCCATCCACTTCTGGTGGGACCAAGGCGCCTTCCGCGATCATTTCCTTCAACCAGGACAGAAATGCAGCCATCGCAGGGCTGTCGAAATAATTCAGTGGATCATCCTGGAAACCTTGCCAGGATATACCCCGACCTGCGTAGAGTAATCCAAGACCATAACCGGCGTAGTTGAAACCATAGGTATTTTCACGACCGGATGCGACCACCAAAGCCATCTCCATGAGCTCATCGAAGGTCCAATCGTTGGCAGGTGGATTGAAACCCGCCAACCGCAGGAGATCCGCATTATAAGCGATCACATTTGGTTCGCTAATGGCCGGTAAACCGTAGATAGTCCCTTCCAGGCTGTATAATCCTAACGTGCCTGGGTAGAAATCGTCTAGAAATGTAGCCGGTTCGGAGGCGATAAACGGGTCGAGATTGAGAAAGATACCTGGATCAGGTACTGGGGGATCTTGATCCCACCAGGGTTCGTGCCAATAAAAACAGTCGAATTTTTCAGCCATACCCGTCCAATTGTCCTTTCCCGGATCACCATCCACTGCATCCGAAATTCTGACAAGAGTACCTTGATTTGCCTGGTTGTACATACCAGCCAGTTCATGGAGGGCGCGTTCCTGGCTGCGACTGTAAAAGAATTGGGCAAAAAAATTGATCTCAACTGTTTCAGCGGGGAGGGTAGGTTGGGAGGTGGCAACCGTGATGGGGTCTGTATCTACTTCACCAACCTGTCGGGTGAATTCAGCTCGAACAGCCGCTATAGCCTCCTCCAAACTGGTTTTCCCAGACAACACAGAATGAAACGCGACTTCGATGGCTTGCATCTCTTGCCAATACGCATCGCCGAAGATAAGATTCTCAAGGGCTTTGCGAGCTGCATCCCTGCTCTTAACCGGCAGATAATCGAAGTAGCCTTCCCGCTCAGCCACCGAACGGCGTGCCGGCGCAGGTGGAATGTTGCCTGCCTGTCCTCGATCATGCACCAGCCATTTTTCTGAAAGGAATTTTAACCAGGTCCAGGCTGCGGATACCTCTTGGCTGCCTCCACTGATTGCCAGGCAGGTGCTGCTGGCTGGCGTGCTACCAGTATCTGTTCTCCCAAATTCCTTCGGGAAAGGGACGAAACCAAATTTGTCAATCATCAAAATACTTGTAGACCCATCAATTGGAATTTCACTTGCATTGATACCGGCAGGTATGCGGCTGTTTATATTGTCAACCCACATAGCGGGGCTTGCATCTGCTGAGAAAACCTTTTCCATTTCTAAAATCCATGGTTCAACCTCACCTGGTGAAGTTATCGTTTTGGTTTCCACCAGATCGAAGTACCATTGGATATCCTCACGGAAACCTTCCCTGTCGAGACGGGAAAGACCTTGTTCGATATGTTTGATGACCAGAGGTGCCAGAATGGATTCGGATAAGGATGGATAATCGAGAAAGGCGGGCAGGTCGCCTCCACGATTCCGAACCGCCAGGGCTGCGGTTAGACCTTGAAAGTCTTCCCAGGTCCAATCAGGGGTTGGGGTAGGAATACCGGCTGCATTGAAAGCGGATTCATCGTAGAAAATACCGTAAAAGTTGTGGTAGGCGGGTAGTCCAGCCATATTACCGAAAGCGTCCATACATGCATCCAGGCTGCCAGCCCAATAATCGCTGGCCGGAAAAGCCAGGTCAGATTGGGTCAGCGGCTGCACATCCAGCAAGATGCCAGCCGTGTCAAAATCCTTGGCGCGGCTGTACAAAAATGTGTCGGCTGTGGAAGCCAGCCTGCGTAAGATCGCTTCGGGAGTCAATTCATCCGCACTGCCATAGATCTCCGGCTGGGGGACAAATCGCACCTCGATCCCCTCGTGCTGGTGATTAAATTCGTCAATTAACGTCTGGAAAAAGGTTCGTTCGTGATCGTAAGCCGCGAAGGTGATTGTTACCGCATCGGCCTCGGTACGCTGGTTATTCAAAATCGAACAACTGTTCAGTAGGAAGGATAACAGCACCCCCAATAGTGCAGCTAATCTAACCGTTCTTAGACAGTGATACATATTATTTCGCCCTCCCTTTCATCTAAACAATAACGATGAGTAGAGCTCGTGGGTAGTATAACATATGTTATGGTTAGATTTTTGGAGATGATTGAGAAATATTATAGATAAGAATAGCCAAATACTTCGCATGGTGAATAATTTTCAACCTTGACAAAGCACTACTAAGGCTTAACCCACGCTGAAACTGTATATTGATTTTGGTAAGGATTTGGGTATGCAGATACTAAGGTCCTGTATTCATAGTTCGCATTATAATTAAAATCAAGTGAGCCTCCTAAGCAATCGTTCGAGTGTAAACAGTATGTGTTTTTTGCTACAGTTGCACCTCGTCCATAATATATTCCTCCAACCTTTTCTCTTGCTTCGACCTGTACAACGATCTTCCATTGATCCTGGTCATTGGCACACCAACCATAACCATTACCATATACATTACTCCCCGATTTGTAAGGGGTATATGCCGTTGTAGTAAATAACCAACAGCCATCTGGAGCTAATAATTCAGCAGTGATATCATTTGATGTTTTACCCTTGGTAACATTGAACGCAAGTAGTATTATGAGTGTAGCTACACCCAAAGCAGTATATTTAAAAATTCGAATAAACATGATTCTCTCCTTTTTTGCTATTTATATTTTTCATTTTTCCTAAGAAACATTGTGTTTAATCCAAATACTGACTCTCCTGTCGAACAAAAAAATAGTTCATAATTTTCACATTTTACTGTTAGCATAATTTATCGCTGGTTATCCACAAGATTTATCACGCTAAACTTAATATCACTATCTTTGCACTAAGATATTTATAGCAAATAATTATCTCCTCCACAACGGCTTAACCGCCAATCAAACCTTGCCAGTTTTGACAACTCCCACTGGCGGATCCGCCAGTGGGAGTTCCCATGCAACAAATATAGCGTGGTTAATGATGATTGGCTTCATTAACTTGAAATT
>JACUUU010000374.1 GCA_014859065.1 Anaerolineales bacterium | reverse complement strand
TCCTCAGGCTGAATGTCAGCCATCGCGATTTCCAGATTGAAATCAGCTGGTCGGTTGCGAATCAATGCCCCTTGCCCTAATCCGACAACCCGAACCAGGCCGGGAAAGCGGGTTCTCAAACCAGCAATTTGCCCGCCTGAATCGGAAGCTGTATCATCGAAACCATATTCGTTATGCATGTCGAATACCAACACCGAGGCAGCATTATGGTGGATAAGGCCTGCTAAAAGGACGCGAGTTAGAAAGGATTTACCAGTACCAGTCGCACCAAAAACACCTGATGACCGCTGCACTAACTTGTCCAGGTTAATGCAAACCGGATGCCGCTGCTCGCGAGTATGCCCAATCACGAAATTGCCTTCTTGTTGCTCTTTTCCAAAAATTTCAGCGATATCACCAGGTTCAGCCAGACGGACAGGCACATGATGAGGAGGAATGGTTTTTACGGGCAAAGGGGTGGGGATTGGGCGTAGACCTGCACTAATTTCATCTCGCCAGATCTGGTATTCAGGGTTATCCAGGTCTGGTCCGCGCTCCATCATAAGCACAGGTAGCACCTCGATATTCGTGAAAAGTGTTTGTCCGTGAAGCAACCTGCTCATATCGGGCGGTAGACGTATTTCACTCTGTTCATCAGCAAAACGTGGGTCAGTTGCACCTAACTGCAGGTCCGTTACCAGGCCGTAAAACAACCACTGAGCGCTCTCGAAGACGATGAAAGCCCCTTCCTGTATTTCTTGCGATGACACTGTCAACCGCACTTTCAAGTTCTCTTTTAATCCCCCACCGACAACATAACCAATCTTTGATCCCTGGTTTTTTGATTGGGTATTTATTATTGGGTTTGTTGGCCGAAAATTAGTCATTAAACGCGTCTCCCAAGGCACTCAAAAGGTTCATAAGCACCGCGTAGTCATCGCGTAACATGGTGATCAACTCCTGTATTGCCAAATCAAGCCAGACCTGATTATCAACTAGTAAATGTGCCTGCTGGGCTTTTTGCAGGTGGGCAGCTAAGAGCTCTCCAGTAGGCATATCCTTAGCTCTCAGAATGTGACGAAAATATCCAAAGCCACGGTTCAAGGTAAAGCGGCGCAGTTCAGCGGGAGTACAGGCATAGATAACATCCAGACTGAGCGGCGGGCGAGGAGGGAGCAAATAAGAGATACGCCCATCCAGCTCGTATCCTAGCGATAATACACTCATTTCTATGGGCACATTTCGATTAATACGGTTATCCAGAACAATTGTCTCGTCAACATTGTCAGCTGTTACCAACTGACGCACTAAGCTATCATCCTCAATATGGATATCGTAAAGCAATCCATAGATTTGGTAATCCCCTTCCAACGGTACCCGGATTAGATCTCCGAAAGAGGGAGTAGATAATTGAGTGACACGACAGCCAGCGACAAATCCTGAAGTTCCCGCGCGTAGGAGGCGTCCAATTTCGATCGCGGTCATCGTAGGTACCTTTTCTTTCTTGCACCTTCTTTAAGGGCTTTTTTTTGCGATATTTCACCGATAGCTAATCCTTGTTGATGAAGCTCCAAGGTGATCATATTTTCTACCTGTCTTTTTTCTTCTAAGCTGACAAGGGCTAATTCATGAGCTCGATGCAAAAGGTAAGGATAGGGGCGAGAACCAACAATCCGGCATTGGTCGATGAGAACAGCATGCAGATAGTTGATTTTGTTTTCATGCTCAGCAACCCATGCGGGAAATTCAACTCTGGCTAACCAGGGGCGATCATCACGCCCAACATTTAAGTAAAAAAAGTGCAGCGATAACGAATTGCGATAATAACTGGCTGATCTTGATTGGAGCTCAAAAATCGCTGAACGCTCCCCAGGAGCTAACAGTGCAGAAAAGATGTTAAGATCCTTTACTCCACGAAGCGGAAAACTCTCTCGAAACTTCGGCAGCTCTGTTTCGGGGAGCAGAGCAGCTTCCAACAACCTGATTACGTGATTGGCTGCTGGTTTGTCGACATATCCAGCTGAAATAACATCCAGTTTACAAAGATGTTTCAACACTTGTAGATACTGATCCAGGTGTTTCTGGAACTCAGCAGCAGCCAGCCCCTCACCAAACCGGCCCCAAAGTTCCATTTGCCCATCCGTAAAAGTGATTACCGGCGGAGGTGACCCGGAGGCTAATTCAGCCAGCATCTTGCGTTCATTAAAGTCGCGCATCAACGCCAGAGAAGCATCAGTCATCAAACCGCCAGGGGTATACAAATCGAGGTCATAGAACAACCGGCTTGATACCGATAAAGAAGGCGGCTCGACCACACCCAGCCGCATTTTCACAGCACCCACGTTGATTAAACAGAAATCTACAGCCGCGTGGCGGTCAGGAGAAATCTGAGAGCCATCCGCTGCCAAAATAGTAGCCTCCCGAGGCAAGTCTGGGGGAGGAAAATGGGAATCCAGTGACTCAGCAACTGGCAAAGCACACCGAACGAAGGGATCGAATTGATCGACGACTTGCTTTACCCGCTGGCGCAAGTATTCTACTTCGTTAGCGTTTGCATGGAACACATTGTAAGCGAGATCATATAATTCTCGCAATTCTTGCTCCCTGGCAGGTGCTTTTTCTCCAAGTGCTTTAACTTGTTCGCGAATTTGTTGGAAATCGAGGGTCATAACAATTTTATTTCCAAAAAAATAAGGAGGTTGGAGCTTGAACAACCCAAACCTTACCACGAATTGTAAAGCCGGAATGAACCAGGCGCAAGGGAATTCTTTCTAAAGATTTGATTGCATTTTCCATTAATCAGTAACTCTAGAGTAAAATAATAAGGTTGTTATGTTTTACAATCACGTTTTTCTTCTAAATCGATTTGTTGCCACCTGATCATTTGCCAACCAGTCTGATGACCGCAATCTCCCAACCTATTTCATCCACTAAAGATAATCTGCGCCAATTCGATGTGCGCCGAGATTTGAAAGCTGTTGCAGATCTGGTTGAAAGCTGCTTCATCAGCACGTTAGATGCTGATGGTCGTCGTTACATACAACAAATGCATGCTGCTGCTCATAATCCCACGTACTTGCACTGGGCTTCTTTTGCCACAGAACGCATTCCAATGCATTTGAGCGGTTATGTTTGGGAAGAGGATGGCTCTATTGTTGGCAATTTGAGCTTGATTCCTTTTAAAATCGAAGGCCAACGGTGCTTCCTGATTGCAAATGTAGCCGTCA
>JACUUU010000373.1 GCA_014859065.1 Anaerolineales bacterium | reverse complement strand
TCTTTGGGGGTAGTTTTGGTGGATTCGCCACATTATCAGCTGTCTCGCGCTTACATGACTACTGGGCAGCTGCTGTCGATATCGTCGGTCCCTCAAACCTGGTGACCTTTGCCAGGGCTGTCCCACCTTTCTGGAAGCGTTTCATGGAAAAATGGGTCGGAGATCCAGAAAAAGATCACGATTTCTTGATGGAGCGTTCTCCGGTCACCTATGTAGACCAGATCAAAGCTCCTCTTTTCATCATTCAAGGTGCCAACGACCCCCGCGTTGTAAAATCCGAATCCGATCAAATCGTAGAGAAGTTGCGAGCGCGCGGTGTGGATGTGCGCTACGACATCTATGAAGATGAGGGGCATGGCTTTACCAAACGCCATAATCAGTTAAAAGCCTGGCATGATACAGCGGAATTTTTCGAAAAACATCTTCTAGGAGAGCTCCGATGAAGCAGAACTCTGCACCAGATGAAGGCAGGATCACCCGCCAAGTTAAAGATCATCTATTCATTATCGGCATCGACCGCCCTGCCAAGCGTAATGCCTTCAGCTGGGAGATGATCAACGATCTCTCTTCAGCTTATACGGAATACCAAAACGACGAAAACCTGCGCTGTGCAGTCCTATTCGCTCACGGTGACCACTTCACCGCAGGACTTGATCTGGCGAGTGTTGCCCCCCAAATAGCTCAAGGGCAATTGCGTTTTCCTGAAGGTATCATCGACCCCTGGGGCGTCCATGGCGAAGCACTTTCCAAACCCCTGATTTGCGCTGTTCAGGGCTGGTGTTTGACATTGGGCATTGAGTTGATGCTGGCTGCGGACATCGTGATTGCAGCTGCAGACTCTCGCTTTGCCCAGATCGAAGTGCAGCGGGGTATCTTCCCCTTTGGTGGCGCTACAATCCGGATGGTCGCTTCGGCCGGCTGGGGTAATGCCATGCGTTACCTTTTGACCGGTGATGAGTTTGGCGCCCAGGAAGCCCTGCGCATCGGTCTCATTCAAGAAGTTGTCAGCCCGGGTGACCAACTAACCCGAGCTGTAGAGATCGCCGAGAGGATAAGCGCCCAGGCTCCCCTAGCTGTGCAGGCAACCCTGGCATCTGCCCGCAACGCTGTTCTGGAGGGGTTCCATTCCGCATCAGCTGGACTGCTCCCCACAATTTTAGACCTTATGAAAACTGAAGATGCCCAGGAAGGCTTAATGTCCTTCCTAGAGCGCCGCAAAGCTCAATTTAAAGGCAGGTAACCACACCGCGATATGAGAAAGCTAAATCTCGACAAAACAATTGACCTTTTGGTCGCTTTTATCCGTGAGACTGTTTCCAGTACTGGTCTCTCGCGAGTTGTACTGAACCTTTCTGGAGGTATTGATTCTGCCACATCTCTTTCTCTGGCTGTAAAAGCCCTTAGCCCGCAGGATGTGTTTGTTTTGATGCAGCCGCATGGGGACTGGCACCAGGAGGCTGTTAAGCGATCGTGGGCTTTGTTAGAACACCTACAGGTTCCTACCGAGCACGTCTCGGAAATCAATATCAGCCCTATCGTGGAAGCTTTCACCAGCTCTATAGCTTCTCACAATCTTGAAACCACTCCAGATGAGTCTGATAAAAACCTGGCTGAATTGCGTCTTGGAAACATAATGGCTCGCATCAGGATGGTCTTCTTATTCGATCGCGCCAAAACCCTCAACGCCCTGGTTTTAGGGACAGAAAACAAGACCGAACACTACCTGGGCTATTACACCCGATTTGGAGACGAAGCCAGCGATATCGAACCTTTACGTAGCCTTTACAAGACAGAAGTCTATCCAATCGCCAGGCATTTGGGTGTGCCCACAGACACTTTAGAGGTGGCGCCTACTGCTGGTTTGTGGCCTGGGCAAACCGATGAAGGAGAATTTGGCTTCACCTACGAAGAAGCCGATCAGGTTTTGCACGGTCTTTTTGATTTACACCTCTCAGCAGAAGAACTTGAGGATCGAGGACTGAGCAGAGAGATCGTCGCTAAGATCACGAATTGGGTCGAGCGGATGGAATTCAAACATCACCTGCCCTACCAACCCCCAGAACCAGTGGAGATGTGAATGTCAGATCGGTGGAGCAAGGTAGGTTTATGAAGACGAAGGAGCCAGGTACTTTGAGGAATGTCAACATCCTGTTTCTGGTTGTCATCATTCTTGTCCTGATCTTTGGGTCGATGATGCAATCTACCGCACCGCTTTGGGGGCTGGTTGGCACCCAGATCTTCCTGATCCTACTGCCGACGTTGATCTATCTACGAGTTTCCAAACTGCCTTTGAGGGAGACGATCCGTTGGCGTTGGCCTGGGGGTCGACTCGCCATTTTGAGTATCTTGCTTGGCATCAGCGTTATCCCGTTCGCTCTCTGGTTAGGCAACCTATTCAGTCATCTACTAGGCTATACACCAGGTATTCACCCAGGCTTTTTCCCAAGTACCTCAGGTCAGGCTGTCCTTATGTTCGCAGGGATCGCCATATTAGCCCCCTTATGCGAAGAAATACTCTTCCGTGGGGTGATTCAACCACCTTATGAACGATTTGGCCCCTGGAAAGCTGTTTTGTTTGTGGGTTTCTTGTTCTTAGTTTTCCATCTTAGCTTGTTACGCCTTTTTGCCTTAATTCCGGTTGCCTTGCTGCTTGGCTATCTTGTTTGGGCAAGCAATTCCCTGATTCCAGCAGTGCTTGCCCATGCTGCTTACAATGCCCCAATTGCCATCTTGAACAATCTCAGCAGTTTACGCCCGGATATCCCTTGGGAGACTTATATATCTTTGCCACTTGCAATTGCAGGGCTGCTCGGGTTGGTTGTTGGCTTGGTGTTATTCCACCGTTACGCTACCACCTCTCGTCCCCTGGATGCGCACCAGCCATCTTTTTCCCCTCACAATTCCTGGCCAGTACTCATCATTTTGGTCATATTTGTATTTACAGCCAGTTTGGAATTTGTATTTAGTCGTTTCCCCGATCTACTGGTAGCCAGGCCGCTGCAGCTCACAGTGCCTCCTTTGGAACAGCCTAAAACGTGGCACTACGAGCTGCGCGACCCCCTCGATACAACGGTAGGAGAGCTGCAGTGTCAGATGACACCTGGCGAAGTAATCTACTCGTTGGAATGCCAAAAAGAAGTAGAAAGGTTTACTGTTGAACTGGATCAAAGCCTGTTCCACATGGAATCCACCACCAGTCATTGGAATGTC
>JACUUU010000372.1 GCA_014859065.1 Anaerolineales bacterium | reverse complement strand
TCAAAGATCACCGCCGAAGCAGAGAATGGTTTCTTCACGCTTTTACCACGGCATGTTGATTTTGTAGCTCCCCTAGTCGCAGGGTTATTGTCCTTCGAGACAACCCAGGGGACAGAGGAGTTCCTGGCAGTGGATGAGGGGATTTTAGTCAAAAGGGGGCAGGAAGTCCTGATCTCCACCAGGAATTCGGTTCGAGGTCCAGATTTAGGCAAATTACGACAGGTGATCGTTGAGCACTTCGAGCAAATCGACGAACACGAAAAACAAGTTCGCTCCGCAACGGCAAAGCTCGAAGCTGAGATGGTACAACGATTCATGGAGTTAAAAGAAAGATAACATGAGCAAGCCGCCCGAGGAAGATAGTAATAGAAGGCGAGAAGAATTCCTTAATCGAGTCTCAGCAGAGGAAAATCGCAAGATCATTTCTCGCCAGAGGAAGGCGCACGGAATATGGTTTGGTCTCGGGATGATTGGGACCGTTGGGTGGTCTATATCAGTTCCGATCCTGGTTGGCGTAGCTTTAGGGATTTGGATCGACTCCAATTGGCCAAGTAGAGTTCCTTGGACGCTAACCCTCTTGCTGGTCGGCCTTTTCCTCGGTTTATTAAATGCCTGGTATTGGATCATGCGAGAACAGAAAGCCATCGAGCAAGAAAGGGGTGAACGTAAGCATGAATGAATTCATGTATCTAGTAGCAGCTTTGCTCGCTGGAATGCTTCTGGGTTTATTCTATTTTGGCGGGTTATGGGTGACCGTTCAAAGAATCCCTACCTCACGTGTGCCCCTACTATTAACTATTGGTAGTTTTCTGCTGAGAGCAGGGATCGTATTGGGGGGGTTTTATATAGTCGCCCAAGGAGAATGGTTACGTGTGATTGTATCGCTGGTTGGTTTCATTCTTATGCGCATAATATTGCTGTTTAAATTGCTTCCGATGATGAGATAGGAAGGAAAAATTGACTGATATCACTCCTGACACGCTGATATATGTGGAATGGGGGTTCGTGAAACTCAACGCTACCCTCGTTTTTACGTGGGTGGTGATGATTGTCCTGGCATTAGGATCCTGGTTAGTCACGCGGAGACTTAAGATCGGGCCTCCAATCCCACCTTGGCAAAATATGCTAGAGACGATCGTTTCCCTGGTGCGCGATCAAATCCGCGAAGTGACCGATCAAGAAGCTTCACCCTATTTACCCTTCATCGGCACACTTTTCCTTTTCATCGCGGCATCAAACTTGCTGGTAATCCTTCCAGGTTTTCAACCCCCAACTGGCTCACTTTCAACCACAACCGCGTTGGCGCTGTGCGTTTTCTTCGCCATCCCCATTTTTGGCATTGGCAAACGAGGGGTAATTCCTTACCTCAAACATTATCTTGAACCTACTCCTTTCATGTTACCCTTTCAGATTATTTCCGAGATCTCACGAACAGTTGCTTTAGCTGTACGCTTATTCGGGAATGTGATGAGTGGAAGTCTGATTGTAGCCATAATTTTTTCGATTTTGCCGCTATTTGTCCCAATAATCATGCAGATGTTGGGGCTTGTGATTGGATTCATTCAGGCATATATATTTGCAATTCTGGCTATGGTATATATTGCTTCAGCTACGCGTGTTTACGAAGAGGAGGAGGAAAAGGAAGAGAAAGGACAAGACGAGCAACAACAACCGGGAAAGGCTGCGGGATAATTAATTCACATCAGGCGAATAAAAAAAAGATCCATAATTATAAAAGGAGGTTGCTTAAATGGAA
Source organism: Anaerolineales bacterium (assembly GCA_014859065.1). Taxonomy (GTDB): domain Bacteria; phylum Chloroflexota; class Anaerolineae; order Anaerolineales; family UBA4823; genus Kmv39. Next base: position 1,460 of record JACUUU010000372.1, on the reverse strand, counting down.
AATGTCGGATTAAGCGGAATAGATAACATTGGATTGATAGGCATGGTATCAATCATCATCGCAGGTCTCACAGTAGGCATCGGTTCGGTTGGGCCTGCCCTGGCTGAAGGTAGAGGCCTGGCGGAAGCGCTGAGAGCGATCGCGCAGCAACCTGATGAAGCCAACACGATTACGCGAACATTATTTGTGGGTATCGCCTTGATCGAATCGGTAGCGATTTACTGCTTGGTCATCGCCCTTCTTCTGATCTTCTTCAATCCGTTTTGGAACTTCGTGATTCAGATGCAGCCAGGAGGCTAAACAGTGGAGATCGATTGGTTCATTGTAATTGCTCAAATCATAAATTTTCTAATCCTAGTAATCCTGCTTAAACTCTTATTGTATAAGCCGATCATCAGAATTATGGACCAAAGGGAAGAGAAAATCACTTCCCAGTTAAAAGAAGCAGAAGAGAAAATTTCGATAGCCCAGGAAGAAAAGGAAAATTACCAGAAAGAACGCCAACTTCTTGAACGTAAAAGGTCAGAGATGTTAGAAAAGGCACGCGATGAAGCAGATGAATTCCAGAAACAGCTGTTTCATGAGGCTCGGGAGGCAGTTGAACAATCTCGACACCGCTGGATGGAGTCCATTGAGCGTGAAAAAGAAGATTTTTTGGCAGATCTTCGCCAGAGGATGAGCCACCAGGCTAACGAAATTGCCCGTCATGCTCTCCAAGACATGGCTGACGCTGACCTCGAACAACGCATGATCGAAGTTTTTCTACTGCGGATACTTGATCTGCCTGAAGATAAACAAGCAGACATCGCGGCAGCCATTCGGACTTCAGATGACCAAGTGCTCATCCGGACAGTTTTCGAGTTACCACAAGATCTACGCGAGAAGGTTGTGACTACCCTAGAGGAGAACCTTTTGAATGGCGACCAAATAGACCCGCAATTCGAAACAACACCTGATTTGATATCCGGAATCGAACTATTGGTCCATGGTCACCGCGTTGCCTGGACACTCGAGGATTACATGCAATCCCTGGAAGAAAAAATGGGGTTAGTGATCGAAGAAAAGAGGATGGAAACCACCCAAAATAACGGGTAAAGTAAGTGGATTTAATTATTATGGGAAATGAAAGCCTTCGATTAAAACAGGTAGTGGAAGATACATTCTCAACTTATAAATCGCTGTTAGATGGATACAAACCTGAAGTTGAGGCAGAAGAGATTGGCATTGTGAAGTCGGTAGGCAGAGGCATTGCCCGAATTGATGGCTTGTTTAACGTCCAGGCAGAGGAATTGGTTCGGTTTTCAGGTGGATTGATGGGAATGGCATTTAACCTCGACCCTGATGAACTGGGGGTTATCTTACTGGGCAGCGGTGTAGGTGTCAGCTCAGGTGAAAGGGTCTACCGCACTCACAGAGTGATGGATGTGCCTGTTGGTGAAGGGATGCTTGGAAGGGTAATC
>JACUUU010000034.1 GCA_014859065.1 Anaerolineales bacterium | reverse complement strand
CATCATTGGCTTTTTATTTGATTGGGCAAAGGTGATTGGATTTCCTTTATCTGAATTGCTGCAGAAGCTGCCTCATAACCCTGCCGATAACGTGATTAGCAAAAATTCTGCGCTTCTGAAAGATTTAGCGTTTATTAATAAGTGGTTTCCTGTTTTCCTACGGTTCACCAGCGTGGTACTATTAATCATAACTTTATGGAGCACTTTACTAGATACTTCAGCCACACTTCAAGCAGCAACATTCAACCATAACACCTCCCACCTTTTTGCCATCTCACTGATGCTGCTGCTCATGTTCCTGGGTATCTTAGGTCTAATATTGGGAGCAGCAGGCAGGATAGCCGCGCTGGGAGTGCTTTTCGCAGTGGGTATTCACCAACACTTATTCTCCCTTTCTCCTCTTGACATCCTGCTCATTTTCTGCGCATCCGCATTGTTCTACTTGGGAACGGGCCCAGGTTCATTATGGGAACCTGAAAACAACTTGATCCACAAGAGAGCAGGACAATACCAAAAGCCTGCACAGTTTGAAGTAAGAAAAAACGAAGGAAAACCATGCACAAAAGACGCATTTTGAAGCTCCTTCGGATAGGGGTCTGGTTGCTTGTTCCCTTACTATTATGGCTGGCATTTCGTGGTATTGCCATCAGTGATATTGCTAACATTCTGAAAAACCTTCACCCCACTAACATTTTCATCCTTGTGGTGATTAATTTTATTATTTTGCTCATGTTCAGTGGTCGCTGGTGGTTGTTATTGAACACACAAGGCTATCGGATACCGTACCTCACCCTGGTTAAATACCGTATTGCTTCCTTCGGGCTTACTTATTTCACTCCAGGCCCTCAGTTTGGAGGTGAACCACTCCAAGTTTATTTGTTGCATCAACACAGTAAAGTTCCTACGTCCGTGTCATTAGCTAGCGTCATGTTAGATAAGATATTGGAAATAATGGTAATAATCCTCTTTTTATTGGTAGGCTTAACCATGATCATCTTCAGCGGATTCGAATTCGGTATCTCTGCCTGGCAATTATTGATTGGCATGGCAGGCATCCTGGCAATTCCGATAAGCTGTTTTCTGTTATTATGCACAGGACGCTTACCAATCACCTGGATTCTTTCTAGGATCTCCAGTAATCATTTCCAGAAATTACGATCAAGTAAAGTTAGCCAGATGGTTATTAGCACCGAAATGCAATCATCAGAAATTTGCCAATCACACACTTCTACTGTCTTTGTAGCGCTATTATTCTCACTTATTATTTGGTTTGTTATCATCTTCGAATATTGGATTGCATTTCAATTCCTTGGATTAACTCTGGATCTGAGTAATACCATTATCCTGCTGACAGCTGCCAGGCTGGCGTATTTCACGCCAATGCCGGCGGGGTTAGGATCACTGGAAGCCAGCCAGGTGATAGCGATTAGTGCCTTAGGCTTACCGGCTGCTATGGGAATAAGTATCAGCCTTTTAGCCCGCACCAGAGACATGCTACTGGCAAGTTTGGGGTTATGGTTTGTTGCTCAATTTACCCAAAAAACGTTCAAGGAACCGTTAATATCTCATATTGGTGATTAATTAGGAAGAAATTTTGACATACAGGAGGTTGAATATCATGGAAATCAGGAACAATTTATCTGAAAAGAGACAATTCAAGTTCTGCACAAACCAGGTGGCGATTATCCTTTTAACCCTGCTCACTGCTGGAATCCATGGCATCGTATTGAACATCCAAATGCAAACCATCGATCCCCTATTTACTTTAAATGCTCTCGGTTATCTGGCATTATTAGCAGCACTTTACCTGCCCCTCCCTATCGCCAAAGATAATCGACCGTTGGTAAGATGGATATTCATTGGTTATACTGTCTTGACTGTTTTAGTCTGGGTTGCGATTGGAGATAAAAGCTGGCCAGGTGATGCACTCGGATATATCACCAAGCTTATTGAGGTTTTCCTGATCTTATTGCTGTGGTTGGAAGGCCGTACGTCAAGCAGTTAGTGCTCCATCCCAACTGAAAGGACAATCTCACAGAGAAAGGGTTTTTTTAGTCTTTGAGTGACTTCAGAGGTAACATGAGGAGTACTATAGATAGCTCAAATCCTTCCATCCAAGAAAATTTCAGATTGTTGAATCTTAAGCAACTCAATACTGGAATAGTCAGACAAAACCAAAAGCAGCTTAGCCAGCGAGTCTTACCCTGTTAGAAGCTAATTGGTCAGGACAATAGGAGGCAAAAAAACAATCAGATGGAAAAAATTTCAATAAAAAGGTTGGTCACTACCAGGATCCCCACCAATTCAGGTGAATTCCAACTTTACCTGTATAAGAACAATCGTGATGAGAAAGAGCACATGGCTTTAGTGATTGGCAAGGTGGAATCTGCTGAGAATGTCCTGGTCAGGGTCCACTCGGAATGTTTCACAGGTGAAGTTTTGGGATCTCTTCGCTGCGATTGTGGGGAGCAGATCCAAAGTGCCATGGAAAGGATCTCATCAGCTGGATTGGGCGTTTTAATTTATCTGCGTCAAGAAGGTCGCGGCATCGGTCTTTTGGATAAATTACATGCTTACAATCTCCAAGACCTGGGATACGATACAATCGATGCCAATCTGGCATTAGGACATCAGGCAGATGAACGAGATTACACTATTGCTGCCAGTATTCTCCATGATCTTGGAATTTTGTCGGTGCAGTTATTGACCAATAATCCTTGGAAGTTAGAGGAGTTACGCCAGCTGGGTATACCGGTGAATAAACGCGTATCCCTCCAGCCAACCATTACACCTGATAATATCGATTATTTGACTTCAAAAGTGAAACGGATGAACCATTTGATGGATCTACAACCCGTTTCCAGTTCTGGTGTAAGATCCCGAAATGGCTCTCATTGATCAGATCATCCCACAAATATGGGGTGAAAAAGGAAGCGCGGATCAATTTAAAGTAACTCTTAGCTACGCTCAAACCCTGGATGGCAGTATCGCCCTGCAGCGAGGGACTGCCTTTCCAATGAGCAGTCCCGAATCGATGAAGTTCACCCACCAGCTGCGCGCAAATCACCAGGCTATTATGGTAGGCATTGGTACTGTCCTGGCTGATAATCCTCGCCTGACCGTCAGGCTAGTCGAAGGACCACATCCCCAGCCAATTATTTTGGATAGCCATTTGCGCATCCCGTTAGGTGCAAATTTGCTTGATGGCCTACGTCCCCCTTGGATCATCACAACCTTAATTGCTGATCGGGAAAAAGCAGCTCTGCTTGAATCCAAAGGAGCGCGGGTGCTTTTCCTGGCAAATACCTCCGATGGAAAAATTCAATTACCAGCTCTAATGGATATTCTCGTGGAACTGCAAATAAAATCACTCATGATAGAAGGAGGCGCAACGCTCATTACCAATATCCTTGCAGAGCAATTGGCTGATGGTTTGGTATTGACCATCACACCATTCTTAAGCGGTGGGTTGCGTGCGGTTGAAAGAATACTGGTCAATGCAAAAGCTATTAGTGATGATAAGCTGACGTTCACCTTACCAAGATTAGAGCAAACTTACAGCTCCCAACTCGGTCGCGACATTGTTATCTGGGGGCACCTCAAATGGGGAGGACAAATTTGAATAACCCTTTTCAGTACTCAAGATTCATTTCTTTGTTGTCTCCAATAGACATCTAAATTATTTTATTGCCGGATTAAAATTATGAACCGCACTTGCTTGTTATTCACCGCGCCGCACCAGGTCGAAGTAGTGAAAGAGACGTTACCTCCTCTCACCTCCAACCAGGTACGAGTGGAGACGATCTTATCTACAGTCAGCTCAGGTACTGAGACAATGATCTACCGAGGCGAATTCCCAGCCGGCGACGAGTTGGATATGAGCATCTCAAGCCTCTCGGGGAAATTTCAATATCCATTTCAATACGGATACTCAACAGTAGGAAGGGTAATTGATGTTGGCTCGTTGGTAGATCAAAGCTGGTTAGGAATAACAGTTTTTTCTTTCCAGCCTCACAGTAGTCATTTCAATGCCACCGTAAATGAATTGATCGTCGTGCCAGATGATTTATTGTTTGAACAGGCGGTATTCTTGGCAAATATGGAAACAGCGGTTAACCTGGTTTTAGATGGAACCCCATTAATTGGAGAGGATGTTCTGGTATTTGGTCAGGGTCTCGTCGGCTTATTTGCCACAAGTCTTCTAAGCAGTTTCCCACTAAACAATCTAATCACCCTCGACTGTTATCCAAACCGGCGTACCTTATCACTTGAAACGGGCGCTACAGCCAGCTTTGACCCCACCGAACCTGGGGCAAGTGAGGCGGTCAAAAGCATCATCCCAAACGGCGCCGATTTAGCATACGAATTGTCAGGCAACCCAAAAGCTTTGAATCAGGCAATTGCCATGTCCAGGTTCTCAGGTCGGGTGGTGATTGGCTCTTGGTATGGAAGAAAAGCTGCCAGCCTTGAGCTGGGGGGGCGTTTCCATCGCAACCGTATACACTTGGTCAGTAGTCAGGTAAGTACTTTTGAACCCCTTTTGTCAGGACGCTGGGATAAACCTCGGCGTTATCAAATTGCCTGGGATAGTATTCGTAAAGTCGATCCATCCCGTTTCATAACCCACCGTTTTCATATTGGTGATGCCCAGCAGGCTTATAGACTGCTTGATCGTAAACCTGGGGAGGCGCTGGGGATAGTTTTTTCTTATCAATAATTTTCTCAAGAGGTCTTTATCAACCCTACAGAAAGTTACTGATGACCGTAATCAAAAATTTGGAGAAATGTCTCATATATACGCTCTCAGTAAGCCGCAAATTCAGTGCCCAGCATTTCCTAATCGGAGGTGATTGGGGAAAAGAAAATGAGCTACACATTCATCATTATAAAGTTGAGGTGCAGCTTCAGGGAGATGAACTCGATCAACATGGATACTTAATAGATCTCCTCGATCTCGACCATAAACTAGATGACCTGGTAGCACACTACCGCGCTTCTGTTCTCAATGAGCTGCCTGAATTCGAAGGATTGAATCCAAGCATTGAACATTTCTCACGAATACTTTGGGAAGTCTTGGAAAAAGAGATTGCAGCACCAAATGTGAAATTTATGGCGGTCAAACTATGGGAGAACGATATTGCCTGGGTTTCATATCACAGGAATTTGTAGATTTCCTCCCGCCTTTCATTACATTTATTTGCGCTGGATTTTGATATTTCCTTGGAGTTTTAGATGAGAATTCATCTCCTGATTTACGGTCATCTGGACACCATATCTGGAGGTTATTTATATGACCGCAAGCTGGTGGAACATCTCACTCAAAATGGAGATCATGTAGAAGTCATCACACTCCCAATGGGAAACTATTTTCGCAGCTTGGGAGATAACCTCTCAGTATCCCTGCACAAAAGGTTAACACATCTGAAAACTGATATCCTTTTGCAGGATGAACTGAGCCACGCCTCATTGTTCTGGATCAACCAGCGAATAAAGAATGCAATAGAATACCCGATTGTCTCTATCGTCCACCATTTACGTTGTCATGAAACCCACCCGCAACTGTTCAATTGGTTCTACGCTTTAGTTGAACGGAGATATTTACATAGCGTCGATGGATACATATTCAACAGCCTGACTACCCAAAAAAGCGTTGAATATCTGGTTGGCACTAGTCTCCATTCTGTCGTAGCCCGTCCCGCTGGAGATCATATACATCCGAATGTTGCTGAACACGCCATCTGTTCTCGCGCCAAGCAATCTGGACCCTTGAACCTGCTCTTCCTTGGAAATGTAATCCATCGCAAAGGTTTACATGTTCTATTAGATGCCCTGCAGAGGCTTCCGGCAGGCAGCTGGCATCTGGATGTCGCCGGCAGACTAGATATTGAGAAAATGTATAGTCGCCGTATTCAAAAGTTGTTAAACAAATCGAGCCAGGGTCAACAAGTAAGCCTCCACGGCCTATTGCAGTACGAAGCACTTATCGAAGTGCTGGTGAAGAGTCACCTGATCGTGGTACCCTCATTTATCGAAGGATATGGAATCGCATACTTGGAAGGGATGGGGTTTGGTCTCCCAGCTATCGCATCAACTATCGGAGGTGCCAGGGAGATCATCACTCATGGCAAAAATGGCCTATTGGTGCCACCGGGAGATTCTCAGACTCTCTCGGATTATCTATATCTACTAATTACTGACCGGCAGAGACTCATCAAGATGAGCCTGGCTGCCAGGCAGCGATACTTGGATCATCCTACCTGGGAACAAACTACCGATCGTGTCCGTTCATTTTTGCATACTCTCATGGAAAGTTATGACAATACCTGAAAATTATTCATTCATCCAATATCTGAAAGCTAAGAAAACAGTTGACGACATTGCACTTAATTTTCACGTCCTGAAAAGACTGTCAAAGTTTCTAAATTCACGCTCAAAAGAAAATCCTCTGCGAATCCTAGAAATCGGTTCTGGTATTGGAACAATGCTGGTGCGATTGCTCGAAAAGAATCTTCTTTACCACACGGTATATACTGCTATCGATCGAGATATTTCAAATGTTCGTTATACCAAACAGTATCTCGTTGATTGGGACGTTCAACAGGATTATATCTTTGAAGAAAATAACCAACACAGCTTTAATTTAATACAGCCTGGAAAACACATTCAGGTTAACCTGGAAGCGGTTGAATTAATGGAGTTTATCTTACGTGAAAGACCTATCCATAAATGGGATTTGGTCATTGCCCACGCTTTCCTCGATCTGGTAGATAGTTCTTTGGTGATCCCGGACTTGTTGGATCTTTTAGAAGACGAAGGTCTGTTCTACTTTACACTTATCTTCGACGGTGCCACTATCCTCGAACCGCCTATCCAGCCCGAGTTCGACCACCAAGTAATTACACTTTATCACCAAAGTATGGATTTCCGTGAAACCAACGGCACCCCCACTGGAGGCAGTCGATCTGGTCGGCGGATTTTCCATCAGCTGATGAATGCAGGGGCTAACATCCTCTCAGCAGGGAGCTCAGATTGGGTTCTCTACCCTCAAGATGGCGGATACCGAGCAGATGAGGCATTTTTCTTACATTTCATAATCCATACAATTTACGAAGAGTTAAAAAATCACCCCCAGCTAGACCCACAACAATTCAAAATCTGGATCAACCAGCGCCACAGCCAAATAGAACGGGGGGAAATGGTATTCATCGCTCACCAGCTGGATGTATTGGGCACAGGCAAGCAGAAAATGAAACACCTATCTAACGAATAGGAAGGTTCTCAACTCCTTGCCTGATTTTATAAAATCTGTTTCTACACCTGAGGTAAAATGATATAGGCGTGAAATAGCACCGTCCGGATACACTTGAAATCAACGGAGACATGTCCTTGAAAAGAATTATTCGTGATTATTGGCTCTTACTCATATTAGCTGGAAGTATTATCGGGTTAGATCAGTGGACAAAATTTCTGGTCAGATCAAATCTGGCATTAGGAGAGATGTATGTTCCCTGGCAGTGGTTGGAACCTTATGCCCGCATTGTACACTGGAAGAACACTGGGGCAGCATTTGGTATCTTCCAGGGATTTGGAGATGTGTTCACCGTCCTGGCGATTTTTGTTGCCCTTTTGATTATTTATTATTATCCGAAAATATCAAGAGAAGATTGGACTCTGCGTCTAGCATTAGGTCTGCAGCTCGGTGGCGCTCTCGGTAATCTAATTGACCGCCTGACGATTGGATGGGTTATCGATTTCATTTCTGTAGGCAACTTTCCAGTCTTCAATGTCGCTGATTCCAGCATCACAATAGGTGTTGTCGTCTTAATACTTGGTATCTGGGTAAAAGAGCGCCATGAGAAAGCTGCAAGAGCACAACAGGACAACGGCGCAGTCTCAAGCCGGACTTCGGAGAAAATTACAGAAGAATCATAAAGTGAGCCAATAGATTGAATAACCGTCTGGTAGTCTTGCGATATTATGATGAAAACCCCCAAAGGATAGATAAATTCCTGGCAGCCAGATTGCCTGAATTGTCACGATCCCGACTTCAAGCATTGATTCGAGATGGTCTGGTGACACTTGATGGACAGATCGCGCGTAAAGGGGGACAATTGGTAGATTTCAATACTACTGTAGAGGTCCAAATCCCTGCACGAGAGCAAACTCAGCTGCTCCCAGAAAAAATCCCTCTCGATATCATTTTCGAGAATAAAGATGTACTGGTAATCAATAAACCTGCTGGCATTGTCGTTCACCCATCAGCAGGACACAGCTCTGGCACCCTGGTACATGCTGTCCTCGCACACGCTCCAGATATCGAGGGGATTGGGGGAAAGGAACGCCCGGGAGTAGTGCATCGTTTAGATAAAGACACCTCCGGGATAATTTTGATGGCAAAAAATGATACCTCCCATCGCTGGTTGCAGAACCAGTTTCGTGCTCACAAAGCGATCAAAACTTATCTGGCGTTGGTTGACGGCAAACCTCCCACAGCGAAGGGGCGGGTCGAGGCACCGATCGGGCGTGATCCAACCAACCGTAAAAAAATGGCTATCGTCCCCCCCAATAAAGGCCGTCAGGCGATCAGCGAGTACCGTTCATTAAAGATTTTTCCCAAGCACACCCTCCTGGAAGTGCGCCCTATCACTGGACGAACACACCAGATACGTATTCACCTGTCATTTTTGGGTTGCCCGGTTGTTGGTGACCGAGTGTACGGTCGCCGGCATCCCAGCCTGGATTTAGACCGCCAATTCTTACATGCAGCCCGCTTGGATATTCGCTTGCCTGGAGAAAAAGATACGCGCGCTTTCGAAGCGCCAGTGCCCAAGGATCTTGAACGATTATTGGAGGAATTTAACAAATGAATTTCGTTGATTTACGATCAGACACAGTCACCATCCCTACCCCGGAAATGCGTGAGGCAATGGCAGAAGCTGTCGTGGGGGACGATGTGTATGGTGAGGATCAAACGGTGAACCAATTACAAGAGATGGCTGCAGCGAAGATGGGAAAGGAAGCTGGGCTGTTTGTGCCTTCTGGGACAATGGGCAATCTAGCTGCGATCCTCGCTCATTGTGAACGGGGTGATGAGGTCATTGTTGGGAATTTATCACATACTTTTCTCTACGAGGCCGGTGGGATTTCTGCATTGGGAGGTATTCATTCCTGTCAGATCCCTAATGATCCAAGTGGCATCCTGGCCATCAACGATATCCGAGACGCAATCCGGCCTGATGACCCTCACCACCCCATAACGCGGCTTATTGTATTGGAAAACACCCATAATCGCTGTGGTGGTGTTGCTATTACAGTTGAATACATGCAATCGGTTAACAAGCTTGTAAACGAACATGGTTTGGGGCTGCACTTGGACGGAGCTCGGATATTTAATGCCGCCATAGCACTGGGTGTTAAACCCCTCGATCTGGTAAACACGGCAGATTCGGTCACATTTTGTCTGAGCAAGGGTTTGTGCGCACCTGTTGGTTCAGTATTATGCGGTTCCTCAAATTTTATCCAGCGGGCGAGGCGCATCCGGAAACAGCTTGGGGGGGGTATGCGTCAGGTAGGTATCCTTGCTGCCGCTGGTATCGTTGCTTTAGAGACAATGGTAGAGCGTTTAAGTGAAGATCATCAACGGGCAAAGAACCTGGCACAAGGGTTATCTCAAATCTCAGCGCTTGTCCTCGATCCAGGAACCCCAAAAACGAACATGGTCTTTCTTTCAATTGCGGATGATTTCCACATGAATGCTGTTCAAGTGAAAGACCGATTGCTGCAGCTGGGTGTTAAAGTGGGCGTAACCGCACCTCGCCGTTTCCGCTTGGTTACCCACTATTGGATTGACGACGCCGGAATTGAGCAGGCAGTCTCTGCCTTCTCTGAAGTATGCAGGTGAATCAGAGTCAATGAATCCCAGGTTTTGCTTATCATCTTGGGCTGCAGCAAAATAGTGAGATGTGTCCATCCTGCACCAATAGATTAACTTTAACAAGCTAAACCATTGAGAATATTGGATACATTAAACCAATTCTTTTCAGTGACAAACCAACCCAATTTCCCTCTGGACAGTAACCTAATGGAACAAACCAAGTGCGAACAATAAAATTTTATGAATTTATAAATTCTTAAACAAAACATAAAAAGTTGATGGGGAAGAAAAGGGACAAACTATTATTGACATTTTCCCATTGTTACCAAGCTACATGATATAATATGTCTTACCAAAGAGGGAGGGGTAAGCTTCTGCCGACAGCACTCTTCGGATGAGCGTTCATATCCGCCATTATGAAAAAAGGAAGAGGAATAACATGGAGCAATACATAAAAGCTTTTCTGGCGAGCTTAGAATCACCAAACGCATATTCAATAAGCACCCGTATGGCTTATGCAAGCGATTTGCGTATCTTCCTGGAATTTCTATCTGAAAAACTAGGCCGTCCACCCAAATTATCGGATCTACAAGTTGAACATGTTGCAGATTTCTTAAATTTCGAGCACCAGGCTGGTCGCAGGAAAAGCACTTTGATGCGCAGGCGAGCTACCATCAGGCGCTTTGTGGATTTCTTACGGGAGGAGGGTGATCTTCCTGACGATACCATGGATTTAGACGCAGAGCTAATCGATCAAACGATCCATGATATATCAACCAGTCCTGCCTGCTCACACCTTTCAGAGGCTCAAGTCAAGCATCTTTGGTCAATTGTGGAAAAACACAACCGCCCTCGCGGGAAACGAGATCAGGCAATACTCTCCTTGATATTGGAAACCGGACTCTCGGTAGGCACTCTGGTAGCTCTCAACCTCTCGGATTTAGATCTGGTCAATGGCAAAATTCACCTCTCTCAAGGTGATGCCGAGGATGTATGGATGCCCCTCAGGGAAAGCACACAATTCCTGGAGAAATATATAAACGAAGGAAGGCCAAAGCTGCATCACGAACCAGATGAGCCAGCCTTATTCGTTAGTCAATTAGGAAAGCGCATCAGCCGGCAAGGTGTCTGGCAAATACTAAAACATTGGGGACGATTGATCGATCCTGATATTACTCTTTCTCCGCGGGTTATCCGCCATACAGCCGCGCTACAAATGACATTAAGCGGTCGTCCTATCAATGAAATCCAGACACTTTTAGGGCATAGCAACCCCCTTTCCACTCAAGCCTTACTACGACGGCTGGAAACCAGCGTGTAAGCGGGAGACTGGTTTATTCTAAAGATAACCAGAAAATCTTGAGCTAAGAAATTACATTAAATTAGACTTTTTTCTGTTTTTATGGAGAAGGCATCAATGAGCGAAACCATTACGCTCGAAGTTATTGATCGCTTGGTAGATATTATTCGCTCTCACACCAGTCACCAACCTAAAATTGGCATCATCTTGGGATCCGGACTTGGATCGCTGGCTGATTTGGTTGAAAATTCAAACATCATCCCTTATCAGGAATTACCATCCTGGCCTGTATCGACCATAGAAGGGCATCAAGGAAGATTAATTATTGGGTTGCTCGAAGACAAACCAGTATTCTTCATGCAGGGTCGCGCCCATTTCTATGAAGGCTACAACATGGCGATAATCGGATTACCTATAAGAGTGATGAAACGACTGGGAATCGATACACTCATTATCACCAACGCAGCTGGTGCGATAAACCCAATATTCGAACCCGGGGAATTAATGCTGATTATTGACCATCTTAACCTGGTTGGGATGGCAGGCTCCAATCCTTTACGAGGACCAAACCTGGATGAGTTTGGGCCTCGTTTTCCAGATATGAGCCGCGCGTATGATCGCCAGCTGATCAAACTGGCGCGCCAGGTTGCCTTAGATAACCAGATTAAATTACAAGAAGGAGTATACGTTTGCCTGGCGGGCCCCTCCTTTGAAACTCCGGCTGATTTACGATTTTTGCGTAACGCTGGTGCTGATGCTGTCGGAATGTCCACTGTTCCTGAAGTGACAGTAGCCCGTCATAGCGGTATCCGGGTCCTTGGAATATCTGGAATAAGTAATAAAGCCAATCTTGATGGAAACACCACCACTACTCATGAGGAAGTTCTAAGTGCCGGTAAGGAAATCGTTCCACAGCTGACAACTTTGATCAAGGGGGTGCTGCGCCTTTTGTAATCCAGTTAAAGCATCTCAAATTGTAAGCAACACGCTTGACTGCGATTAGGATAAATTATGGAAGAAGCCCTCCGTTTTCTCAGGACGTATGAATTTTGGATATATTCTATCCTAGCGATCGGGGGGTTGGTTTACATAAGAAAATTCTTTCTTGCTTGGGAAGAGCTGCGGGAAGCAGCTTTTGGTCTCGAACGGGAGAGTGCACAATCACGCCTAAACCAATCTGCCGGAATGTTAATAATGCTGCTCGCCATCGGATTTGGCGTTTTTTTCCTGGTTTCCTTTATTAGCCCAACTGTATCTGGAGCCATCCCTCTGCTTACTCCAACGTTAGATATCCTGGCTTCTCCTACCACAACCCTCCAAGTGGAAGAAATAACCAACATTGGCAGCGAGCCAAATAGCTCGGAAACCCCTTTACCACCCTCGGTCGATATTGTTGAAGGCTGCACACCCGGACAGGTCATGATAGATGAACCAGCAAATTTCAGTGAGGTCGGTGGTGTCGTCACACTGGTCGGTACAGCCGATGCTCCCAATTTTGGTTTCTTCAAATATGAAGTTCAAAGGGCTGGCGACCCCATCTGGATGACAATCCAGGCTGTTCGAGAAACTAAAATAGATGAAGAATTAGGTCCTTGGGATACGCGTGCCCTACCTCCGGGAGATTATCTGTTGCAACTGGTAGTAACTGATAATGAAGGTAATTCTCTGCAGCCATGCGTGATTCAAGTGCGCGTTCATAACCCTGAGGATTAGCAGGATTATGTTTTCGTTCAAACCAACAAAACTCATACATAAACAGAGAATCGCTCAGTGGATGATGTAAGTATGAATAACAGGAGAATTAATGCCTGAGATAGAAATCCGTCCAGTAAAAAATACCGATGTACCTAGCCTTCTAAAATTAGATCACAATTATTCCAGTAACAAAGTTTGGCAAATGGAGTTAAATGTTAATGAAGCAGAAGTTAATCTGAGTTTTCGTCAAGCCAACCTACCCCGGACAGTTCAAGTTGAGTATCCACGCCTGCCAGAAACTTTGGTAGAGGAATGGTCAAAGCATGCCGGAATTCTAGTCGCACTTTTAGGAGGGGAGATTATCGGTTATACCAGAATGGTACAAGATTCTTTCCCATTCAGTATATTGATGACTGATTTAGTTGTCAATCAGTCACAGCGTCGCCAAGGGATCGGGAGTGCACTGGTATTAGCTGCTCTGGAATGGGCGAACACACGCACTGGAATCCGCCGTCTTATTCTGGAGATACAGCCAAAGAATTACCCTGCCATTTGTCTGGCTAAAAAGCTTGGATTTGAATTTTGCGGATTTAACGACCATTACTATCGCAACCAGGATACTGCGCTCTTTTTTGATAAATGGTTTTGATTGGGTTCAGAAACGCAAACCAGTTTCAGGTAAAACATTCGAAAGGAAAAAATCTTTTCAAGAATTAGTATAATGGAAGACCAACGCCAGATATTGATAGGCATTTAATGGACATTATAATTTCCGCCTTACGCACTACTAACGATTTACTAACTGCAGGTATCGCCATCACGGCATTTTCTTTACTGCTGTATGCCATGACATTTAACCTGCGAGATCGGGTAGCGCGTTCATTTGCTATTATTCTGGTTTGTGTTGTGGTTGTTTTTGTAACCGAAGCGATCAGTACAACTGCAACAACCCCTGGCGAGATGGAATTTTGGCTGCGCTTACAGTGGGTGGGCATCATCTTTATACCCCCAGCTTATCTGCATTTGTCGGATGCGCTCCTTGAAACTACCGGCCGTCCATCGCGCGGCAGAAGGCGCCGTACTGTTTACTTGCTGTACCTGGTTTCTCTGCTCTTCTTAGTGTCACTTCTACCTGGCTGGTTGGTTGGCCCATTAGTTCAACTGGATAGCCCTGCAGCTCACTTGCAACGCACAAACCTGACATGGATTTTTTCAGGTTTTTACTCACTTACCATTCTATTGGCGTGGATAAATTTCTTTAGGGCAGACAAACGGACCGTCACCCGCACCAGTCGCAGACGTATGCGCTACTTAATGATAGGGGCTCTTGCACCTGCATTAGGTTCTTTCCCATTCTTATTATTTGGTTCAGAGTTCGCTCAAAATCACCAGTTCGTTTTTTGGGTGGCGGCAGTAATTACCAATATAGCCGTATCTGGATTACTGGTGCTGATGGCTTATGCGGTGGCATTTTTTGGCGTTTCCTGGCCAGACCGGGTGGTAAAACGACGTTTGTTTAAATGGTTAATGCGCGGGCCTGTCACAGCCAGTACTGTTTTAGCGATAACAACAATAGCCAGACGGGCAGGTGTTGCATATGGTTTTCCAAGCCCGACAGCCATACCAGTCCTGATGGTAGCCAGTGTTTTGATCCTCCAACACCTGATCACCCTTTTAGCCCCTATTTGGGAACGCTGGCTATTCCTTGGAAGCGACCGGCAAATCCAAACGATCCAAAACCTGGAAGAGCGATTGTTGACCAGCGATGACCTGCGTGATTTCTTGGAATCAATTCTGGCAGCAGTCTGCGATCGATTGCAGGTATCCCAGGCTTTCTTGGTCTCCATGGGGTCCGAAGGGTTGGAAATGCTACTGACGATTGGAAATGATAATCCTTTCAATGAAGAAAATACCTCCGAGGATATGCTCCAGGCTGTGAATCAAAACGGGCGTGTTGGGTTAAAAAGAGCTGATGGCGAACGTTTATTCGAATGGCGCAACTACTGGCTGGTGCCACTATATGCACACCACAGTATGGAAGCCGGGTTCGAGGATCCACATTTGTTAGGTTTCATAGGAGCAGCCCGGGTGCCAGCAGATCCACCTGATGATGAACAAATTGAAGCTCTTTTCCTTCTAGCCAGCCGGGCGACTATGGCTCTCAGAGACCGCCTCCTCCAACAGCAGGTATTTGTTTCTTTAGAAGCTCTTACCCCCCAAGTCGATCTTATCCAACGACTGCGGGCAGCCTCTCGATATGATGGAACTGAGGTGTTGACTGATCCCAAAACACCTTTCGAGAATCAGACCATCACAAAGTGGGTCAAAGATGCTCTCAGCCATTATTGGGGAGGCCCAAAGCTCTCCAAAAGTCCATTGATGCACCTAGATATCGTTCAACAAGCAGTTGAGGATCATCAAGGGAACCCTACTAACGCATTAAGGGCGATCCTTCGCCAAGCGGTCGAGCGCGTTCGCCCGGATGGCGAGAGGCGTTTTACTGGAGAATGGATCCTCTACAACATTTTAGAGATGAAATTTATGGAAGGGCGCAAGGTACGTGAAATCGCCATGCGTCTGGCAATGTCTGAAGCAGACTTATACCGTAAACAAAGGGTCGCTATCGAGGCGGTTGCCAATGCGATCTTGATGATGGAACAAGAAATGAAGGAGGAGCTTTTGCAAAATCAACAATATTAGATATACTTCAGCGGAGGGTTCATAAGTTTTTTCCAACTATTCCAGAGGTAAGATTAATGGTACCCAAACCAGATATTCAACAGTTGGGGGGGGGATCACCACAAAATGAAGATTGGTGGACAGCGCTGTTAGCTGATGAAGAAAAATTTGGCTCACAAAATTCGCAGAATAGTGTTAACTATCCCGAATTCAAGAAAGAAACACGCCTCACCACAGTCAACTGGAACCGAGCTGAACAGATATTTCACAAAGATGAGTCAGTACCCTTAACGGTTACCGGTTTTAATCGCGGTGGTCTTCTCGTACAAGGGGTAGATTTGCAGGGATTTGTGCCGCATTCACATCTTGTTGAGCTCTCACCAGATGCTGACGAGATGGATTGTGAGAAATCGCTTTCTGACTATGTAGGTAAAACCATAAATCTGAAAATCATAGAATGCGATCAAGATCGCGGTCGGGTTGTTTTTTCTGAGCGCGCTGCCTTAGCAGAACCGGGCCGGCGCACAGAGTTGCTCAATTCACTTTCCCCAGGAGATTGTTTACAGGGCACGGTCACAAATATAACAGATTTTGGAGTCTTTGTTGATCTCGGAGGGATAGAGGGGCTCATCCACGTTTCAGAACTTTCCTGGGGTCGAGTCCGCCACCCTGCAGATGTTGTCAACCTTGGTGACAATCTAAAAGTATACGTGATATTGGTTGACGAGGAGCGCTCACGTGTGGCTCTTAGCTTAAAACGACTTCAGGATAATCCCTGGGTTACAGCAAAAGAACGTTATGAGCCTGGACAGGTGACTGATGCTGTCATTACCAGTATCCTGCCATTCGGCGCCTTCGCACGTCTTGAAGAAGGATTAGATGGGTTAATCCATCTATCAGAAATGGGAATAACTGACAAGTCTATAAAACCCCATAACGTCTTTAATGAAGGACAGAAGGTGAAAGTACGCATAATTCACGTTGATCCAACCAAACAAAGACTTGGTTTAAGCCTGCACATTGAACCAAAATAAATTGAGCGTTCATAACCACAATACATTACATCTATTTCGCAGTTTTTACGGTTAAATCGAACAGTTGGAGACCGTAATGAAAACAAGGTGGGGTATCGCCATAGGGGTAGTCTGCGGATTGCTGGCTGCTGCGGTCTTATTCATTGTCACTAGCCCTCCCCGAGGAGAGCCAATCCAACTATTACCAGCTCCAACTGCTCCCCTTCTTGTAATTCATGTTAGCGGGGCAGTAGTCAATCCCGGAATTTACACCTTAGAAGATAACAGCCGGGTTCAAGATGCCTTAGATGCGGCTGGAGGGTTGTTGTCAGATGCCAATCCACATTCTATGAACCTGGCAGCCTATATTCGCGATGGAGAACGGATTTGGGTGCCTTATCAAGCTTCGACAGATCACCAATCTGAGCCAAATGAACCTGCAAACCCGGCGGTCGAAAATGATCAAAGTAAGCAAACCCCTTACAGTGGACTTATTAACATAAATACAGCTTCGCAAGCTGAGCTCGAGGGACTGCCAGGTATAGGCCCAGTTACTGCTGGGAAAATTATCTCCCATCGCCAAACTTATGGCCCATTTACCAGTATCGAGGACATCCTAAAGGTTTCCGGAATTGGTCCAGCCACTTTTGAGACTATCCAACCTCTGATAACCGTTGAATCTGCCCCATAGGGAGACTGAGATACACAAAAAAAAGCTTTGCAATGATTGGTATTTCTAATCGGCGTTGAGGGTAGATCTCATAGCGCTAGGTTGTCGCCGCCATAACCAACAGGTCAAACAAATAACCCCCAAAATATTTAAATTTCTACTTTTTGTTCTGATAGATCGTTGACATTAAGTATGAATGGTGTTATATTTATTGGTGTATACCAATATACCTATTGGATGACTCAATAACAAGTCAAACCATGGACACCTTTCGACCGCAAATCAATCGATTTAATACCGCCATACCAATATATGTTCAGATTGCTGAAACCTTACTAAATCGCATCGAAAGTGGCGAATTAGTCCCTGGGGATCGCCTGCCGCCCGAGCGCGAGTTAAGCGAGATGCTCTCCGTTAACCGAATGACGGTCCGTCGTGCACTTAACATGTTGGCAGGGCAAGGTCTGCTCATTCGCCGGCGAGGTGACGGCACCTATGTCGCCGGACCCAAGATCGAACTTAATGCCGGTCGCCTTTTCCCTTTCACAAAAGGCATGCAGAGAAAAGGGTACATGCCCGGCGCGCGTGTGATCACCTTCGAGAAAAAAATGGCTGGCACTTCAGTTGCCAGCTTCTTATCATTGCCAGTCTCTGCACCGGTCTACTACGTCCATCGCCTGCGCCTGATCAACCAGGAGCCGGTTATGCTTGAAGAGTTCACCATCCCAACTCAACGTTTCCAAGACTTTGAAAACTTTGACCTAACAAGCCGTTCTTTATTCGAAATTTTAGAGACGGAATACCAGGTAACTGTAAGTCAGGCACGCCAAAGCCTCGAACCCGTATTGGCTACCGAATACGAGGCTCAACTATTAGAAATTGAGAAGGGTGCCCCCTTGATGTTAGAACGACGGGTCTCTTTGGATCAAGATGGCTACCCAATTGAATACAGCAAAGAATTGTATCGTGGAGACAGATTTCGGTTTGTGACCGAGATAGCTTCCCTGGATTTATGATCATAGGGAAGCTCGGTATTTTTTGCCCCTGCACGGGGCGCATAATCACTTTTGAACGACATGGAGGAAGAAATGTCAATAGTAAATGCCAAAGAAATGCTTATAGAAGCTACTGAAGGAAAGTACGCTGTCGGCGCTTTCAACATAACCAACCTGGCTCAAATGGCAGCTGTAGTTGATGCCGCAGTCGACAAAAAAAGCCCCTTAATCATCCAAACATCAGTTAAACCGTCTAAATTTTATGGCCGTCACGTGATGGTAGCAATTTATCGAGCTCTGGCTGAATCTGCCCCAATCCCAATATGTTTGCATCTCGATCACTGCACCGACGTAGAATACTGCAAAGCTTGTGCTGATTCAGGTTATACCAATATCATGATCGATGCCTCAAAACTACCTTTTGAAGAAAACATCCGCCAGACAAAAGAAGTCTGCGATCACTGTCATGCTTTGGGTGGCATCTCTGTCGAAGGAGAGTTGGGAACTGTAGGAGGTGTTGAAGATCAAATTAAAATCGCTGAAGATGAAGCCGCGTTGTGCAATCCCTCACAGGTACTGGAATTCATCGAGCGAACAGGTGTTGATTTGTTCGCGCCAGCCATCGGCACAGCTCATGGGGTTTACAAAACCAAGAACCCTAAGGTTGACTTCGACAGGCTGGGTAACATTGCCCAACTGGTCAATGGTAATGGCGTCAAAGTACCATTGGTTGTCCACGGTGGTACCGGTTTACCCGCTGATTATGTGACCAGGTTGATCGAGCTCGGCGGTTCAAAATTCAATGTATCCACTGAGTTAAAGCATTCTCTGATTAATAAGACCTACAGCTATATCAGCGAACATAGAGATGAATATGATCCTGGTAAAGTGGACGCGGCTGTAAAAGATGCCATTTATGAGGTCGTAAGTAACTGGATCGACATGCTCGGAAGTGCTGGAAAAGCAATATAACCAAGAAGAAATGGTTTATCAGAAAATTATGTTTACATATCCTGGAGAATATTTATGAAACCAATCAATGAGTATTACGTCCCATGGGTCAAGGGGATCAAGATGTACGTCTCGTCTCACATCGAACTCGCCTGGCGCCAACCCGAACTGCACCGCATGATGTCCAATGAAAACCCCCTCGAACCCTCGCCCAAGGTGCAGGATG
>JACUUU010000371.1 GCA_014859065.1 Anaerolineales bacterium | reverse complement strand
GTTAAAACATATCCTCAAACCTCAGCTTTTAGAAGATGTTCCGCAAGATGTACAGGCTCTCTTTGAGGTTGCTCGAGGTGCTCTTTTATACGGGTATTTTTTCTATCCTCTCTATACCCTTGCCGCAGAACAATTATTCAGAGTGGCCGAAGCAGCCATTTCCGATAAATGCAAAGCCAAGAGAGCCCCAAAATCGAAAAAGAAATTTGTGGAGAAAATCAATTGGCTAGCAGACAATGGCACTATTTCCCAGGCAGACATTAAAGCGTGGACTGCGATACGCGAGATGAGAAATTTTGCTTCACACCCTGAACGTCAATCAATAATCACACCTGGTTTGGCGATTGGCTGGTTGGAAGACGTCTCTGAAAAGATCAATACTTTGTTCAGACGTTTCTAACAGTGGCTGGTATGTTCTGAATATCATCGTTATTGATCGGGAGGGGTACCAAGATGGATGTTCATAAGTTATCTACAAGAGAAGTTGGGGAGATGGCGAAAAGCCTTGTTGCAGCAAAGCTTTTAGAATTTGGAATATCTATTGAGATGCCCAAAGGGAATAAAAATATCGTAATAGCAAAGCCAGGAGAAGGAGATCAAGCACTTTCTATACGCGTAAAGTCACGCCGCTTAGGAGATTGGCAAATCCCAACAACAGTAGGACGATCTCCCCAAGAAAAAGTAGATGAAATAGAGTTCTGGGTGCTTGTCGATTTTACAATTTACCCTGATGACCCAGATTATTACATCATGTCTGGTAGTTGGCTTCGTAGAAACATTTATGAAGACCACCAGAACTACTTGTTGTCACATGGTGGGAAAAGACCTGTAACTCCGAAATCTACCCATCACAAGGTGAGATTGGAGAATGTAGAGCGGTGGAAAGATAGATGGGATATCCTGGGCTTGATGTAGTTTTTTGTCGTCCTACACTACCCAATTAACCACGTTGACGCAACCTATGGTCACAAAACAACCCAATTGCAATTCCCAACGGTTATTACAGATACGGCCAATTGAATGTTCATTAGCAAACTACGTCGCCTAACCGTTTGATGGTTTCACAAATTATTTAGTAAAAGTGAGAAAAGCCAATTTGACTATGAAAACCAGCTTTATCCCGATTAGCCTCAAAGAGTATGTAGAGCTTCATCTCAAAAGCAACCCTAGTGCAAGCAGAGTGGAAATAACCACTGCACTAAAGGAGGCTTTGGAAGATTATAAGAAGGGGGAAAAATGCCTGAATTGTGGAAATCCTATCTGGGTAATCGGATCAGCTTTTGCCGAAAACATGTGCTTCACCTGCATAACTGGCGAAGCGATTCCAGAGGACGATTTCGAAATCGATGAGGCTTGTTACTGATGATTTCGTTTCCGTGTGTCTCCTATGAACTCTAACAGGACGAGACACATCATGAGTGGTGGGTAATGGTAATACCTGCCTTTTTCGATGCCTGCTAGTCTCATCGGTGTATCTTCCGTGTGAATGACCCCCCTGGAGGACGAGTTGCCCCTAAGGGGCGTAAGGTCCCCTCAGGGGGTTAAGTGATTGATTTTTACTTGTCCAAACGGTGTATATGGTCTAAAATTTGTCTGGGATCACCTCCTTTGGTAATCTAAATCTTGACGAATAGAACTTGCCGACGTTGGGAACTTCTTCGATTATTTGACCCTATCGTTTTCGGAATATAACCGTGCATACAGCATATTCAAAGATAATTCCGCAGAGCAATAGTTAGCAGCCTGGTAATTGAATTACAAGAAAGTCCATACATGGAAACGATCTGGACAATAGCCGGTGACGAAACTAGCTGGCCGGAGTGGGCAAGCCGGATGGCCACTTCAACAGCATCCGAAACTATGGAACAGTTAGCATCTGATCTAACGCCTGGCTCTCAACACTGGGCACTGGATATTGGCTGTGGCACAGGCAGATCGTTTTTGCCCCTCAACCAAAATGGCTATAAGGTGATTGGGATAGATCCAATCCACGAAGCCATCATAATTAGCCAATCAAGAGCAAAGAATGAAAATTTGTCAGCATGGCCTATTTGGGCAACTGCGGATCGGTTACCCATCAGAAACGAGAGCATTAAAGCCATCTTCGCCATTGGAACTCTCTATCATCTAAGCCCTATTGAATTAGAAAAGGCTCTGACGGAAATCAAACGAGTGCTCCTGGTGGGGGGTGAAGCGATCTTGCACTTTCTAGATCTTGACGATTGGCGAAGAAAGCTTGGGAAGCAGATAAGAATTGATGATATCCCCATGCCCAGCTATCAGGCAGTGGTAACATGCTTCTGTTCAGAAGTTGTGATACGTACCACTATCCATACTTCTGGCATAACAGTTCAAAACAGCGTACTCAAAACGCAATACGATGAGGAAGGTGAGCGGAGAGATTGGTTCTTTCATTGTGTTCGTCAACGATAACAATTGTTTTATTCCTTGGACAGCGGCTAACCGTGCATGCAGGCGACCGGACTATCGCTTGAGGGTACGCGGCGCGAAAAGCCAGAAGTGGTTCGGACACACAATGGTTCGAAGCCATCACCGCCCGGCACCTGATGCTACCCGTTGGGAGGCACACGCCCAAGACGAGGTAACAGGAACCATTGACATGAAAGTTCTGATCGTGCTTTACGAGGGTTTTACCGAATATGAGTACGCCATCCCGTTAATGGCTCTGCACTATCAACAAATCCCTTTTGAGATAGTCGACCTGAGCCATACTGACATCACGGGCATGACGGGTCTGAAAGCGACTACCAGCAAGGTCCTAGGCGAAGTCAAAGCCGGAGCGTATGGCGCGCTCTTTCTGCCATGCATTGACCGTGAACAACGTGACCAGGCCTTGCGTGACGAAGGACGGCTCACCCTGATCCGCGAATTCGATCGGGTAGGCAGGTTGATAGCCGCCGTCTGTGCCGCGCCGGTATTCTTGGGAGCAGCAGGTTTTCTGATAGGATGATAGTTCTATTCCGAGGTTCGAAATCATCCAGCCTTCAGTGGTGCCATTCGAAGCCCAGAACCTGCTGTGAGAGATGGGAACATTTTGACGGGTTTGGGCGTGCGGACAGCGGCTTTCTCCGCCCGGTAGGGGAACAGCTCGCAACCCCAGGTTTCGCAGTTGAGCAGCTTACCCAAGGTTGTCGCAATTTCGCCCTCGCCAGCACATGGGTCGAGAATCCTTCCATATGCGTCGTTTGGTGGTGGGATGAACC
>JACUUU010000033.1 GCA_014859065.1 Anaerolineales bacterium | reverse complement strand
ATGAATTATTCCATTATAAACAAGGAGATAAGGTAAGCCAGGATGACATCCTTGTTGGACCGGTTGGCTTTCTGAGACGATTGGTTCGAGCACCTTGGGATGCACGGATAATTTTTTCTGGGGACGGTCAAATAATGTTGGAGAGAGAACAGCGACCATTTGAGCTTCGCGCTGGAATGCCTGGGACGGTAATATCGGTTATACCTGACCGCGGTGTTGTTCTGCAGAATACCGGTGGAATCATCCAAGGTGTGTGGGGCAATGAAAGAATGGATGTTGGAGTATTATCAGTGATGCAGCAAGATAGTTCCACTAAGCTAAGAACTGCAGATTTGGATAACAACGCCAAAGGGGTAATTGTTGTCGGGGGCTTTTGTAACGAAGAGGGAACCCTTCATGCTGCCGCAGATTTGCCGGTACGAGGCTTGATTTTAGGGAGCATGGCTTCTTCGCTGGAGAAGGTTGCATTGGAGATGCCTTTCCCAATCATATTGATCGATGGGTTTGGTGAAGCCTCGATGAACAGCGCTGGGTATAATTTGCTCAAAGCCAACGACGAGCGTGAGGTCGTGGTCAACGCTGAACGGTTCGACCGCTGGGAACCTAAACGGCCAGAAATCATTATTCCCATTCCCGAGCAAGAATTACCCCCAGAACCTATCTGGATGACCGAATTATCACCCAACCAAACTGTGAAAATTATTCAGGGACCGAATCGGGCGGAAGTTGGCTTGTTGGTGACGATTCGCAAGAAATTGGAGGTGTTCCCAAGCGGCATGCGGGCTGCTGCTGGAGTTGTTCGGCTAGAAAAGGGAGAAACGGTTGTAGTCCCATTAGCAAATATTGAGATTCTAGGCTAAAATGGGTTCGTTGCAAGAAGAGTGAATGAGGGAGTTTCTGGAGGAGATTGAGGATGGAACCAGGAGAGGCGGCACCAGTATCCAATGAGAACCAGCCAAATCCGCCAGCTGGCCCCAGCAACCGGTTATTTTTCATCATAGCCAGTGTTATCGCAGGTGTGATGTTGCTGACAATCGCTGGTATGATAATATTTGCCACGGTAATACTGCCGCGGCAGAGAAGTTCTGAGGCAACACAAGTCGCTTTTATCGACATGCAGAACACTGAGGCAGCACTATCAGCTGAGCAAACTATCCAAGCTTTGATGTGGACTGCGACAAGTACGATTACCCCAATCCCTGATACAGAAACCCCGACACCAATTCCCACGCTTACCTTTACACCTGTAGTAGTGAGTGAGGAAGAAACTGAAGAACTACCTACGATTGACCCCCTGACTGCTACAGCTGAAGCGGTATTGACCGAAGCAACACAAATCCCTACTGCAACTTGGACAGCTGCCACTGTTACTGCCGAACCGCTGACACCTACTTATACTCCTCCAGTTTCAACACCTACTTTAACTCCACCAGTTTCGACTCATACCCACACACCATTGGTATCGACACCTACCCTTACACCGCAACCAATAATTCCCACACCAACTTCAACCCCCTCGGAATTACCTAAGACAGGATCGAGCGAATTAAGCGATCTTCCAATGATCGCTCTGTTAATAATTGGGTTGGTTGTAGTAATCATATTTGCTCGTAAATTACGGTTGTCGTAATATTTCTCTTCCTTCGGATGAACTGGCTCGAGGTAATCCTTAACCGGTTTTGATCAAGGTTTCCCAGTCATTCTGTGACGCGCGCAATTTGTTGTCCATAACCCAATAATGCAGTGACCAATTCAGGGGTGCGTCCCTCGGCATAAACCCGCAGGACAGGCTCAGTACCTGACGGGCGGATCAACAACCAGGAATCGTCAGCTAAGATATATTTAACACCATCGATGGATTGGATTTGGACTAGTCTTTCTCCACCAATGGATTGGGGGGCATCGTTGACCAAGCGCTTTGTCATGATCTCCTTCGATATGGGACGATTTAAACGTAAATCTTTACGCTGGTAATGTGCTGGGCCAACGTCTCGAAGGAGGTCTTCAACCAGTTCGTTAAGCGAGGTAGCGGAGTTTGCCACGATTTCGACCAAAAGGAGGCCCATCAGGATACCATCTCCTTCTGGTATGTGACCTTTAAAGGAAATCCCTCCGGATTCTTCTCCGCCAATCAGGACATCTTCCTTCAACATGTGTTCGGCAATGTAGTTAAAGCCCACCGGGGTTTCAAACACTGGAATGTCGTAGCGTTTTGCCAATCGATCGATCATTCGGGTGGTAGAGACGGTACGAACAACTGGACCGAGCCAACCGCGCTTTTCGATCAGATAACGAATAGCCAGTGACATGATCTTATGGGGGTCTACGAAGTTACAGCGTTCATCCATCGCTCCAATACGGTCTCCGTCGCCATCCGTTGCCAGACCAAAATCACCGATCCCAGTGCTAATGGCGCCAGCCAGTTTTCCAAGGTAACTTTCAATCGGTTCTGGATGGACTCCCCCGAAACCCGGGTTCATCTCGCCGCGGATCTCCTGAGCTTCGCACCCCGTCCCCTGCAGAAGGTTTTTGATCACCCCGCGACCGGATCCATACATAGAATCAACGACAACACAAAGTGGATGTTCTGCAATCGTGTCGAAATCAATCAGGGTGCGCAGGTGATCATTGTAGGCCGGCAGAGGGTTAAAACGCTCTATAAGCCCCCTCTCCCGAGCTTGATTGTAGTCCATGAGATTGGGCCCCCGACCACGCTCTTCATTATCGTTCAGATATACTTCAACACGACGGCACTGCTCTTTAAGCGCTGCGCCACCGAAGGAAGCTTTCAATTTCACTCCATTGTAACGGGGCGCGTTGTGTGAGGCGGTTATCACAATTCCAGCAATAGCACCCATTTGCCTAACTGCAAAGGATATTGCCGGTGTAGGCGCATCGGCATGGGTGAGGTGCACATGATAACCATTGCCTGCAAGAACACGCGACACTTCGACTGCATATCGGTCTGAAAGGAAACGGGTATCGAAACCGACGATCACCTTATTAGGTTCTGGAGGTGGTGTTAATGTGGTTCCGTTATTCCAGCTATCTGATTTTATTGCATCGGCGATTGCTTGGGTGACGAGCCGTAAATTGTGAAATGTAAAGGTGTCTGAAATTACGGCGCGCCAGCCGTCGGTTCCAAAATGAATTGGCATAGATCAACTCCAGGTTACAGGGATTTATTGTGAATTTTATCATTACTTCTCGCTTTTCCACCCTGATTGTAAAAAGAAGGCCTCTTTCCAGCAAGATTGACATTGATTACAGGCTAAATTCCATCAGTTCATGCTAAAATGTGTTGACGACATTGAGAAAATGGATATAGCAAGTTTTTTAGGCGGTTTATATCTGTTCAAGGATTTACCCGATCAAGAAATTCATGATCTGGCGGGTAGATTTTCTGTCATTAAGATCAACGAGGGGGAAGTATTGAGATTTGATGAGGAAATCCATGGGTGGTTCTTTATTATAATCGAGGGTCGGTTCTTAGTAAGGACGGTTGAAAACACAGACAAGGACAACGGCAAATATTTGGTGAGCGGAGACTTTTTCGGTGAAGATGCTCTATTATTTGGCGAGACAAACCTGGTTTCAGTGCACGCAACCCGGACATCGAAACTGCTGTGTCTAAACAGCGATCAATTCATCAACTTACTGCAAAATTTTCCCCATGTGAGAAGGATTTTTAAACGCACCTATGAAAGCCGCCGGATGGCGCAAAATCTGAGGTTTGATTGGATCAATGATAATGAAGTGATTTACCAGGTAACCAGAAAGCATGATGCCCATCTGTTGGTTTCTTTATTTGGCCCGTTTGTTATCTGCCTGGTTGCTTTATTGCTGCTCTTCTATGTGTCTATGCCAGAGATTGAATCCTCAGTCTGGTTTATTGGGTTGGTAATCTCGGCGATATTATTTCTGGTGGGAATCTTGTGGGGAATTTGGGATTTCATCGATTGGGGCAATGATTATTATATTGTCACTAACCAGCGGGTTGTTTGGGTTGAAAAAGTCATCATGCTCTATGACAGTCGTGAAGAAGCACCCCTCACCACAATCCGATCTGTAGACGTCAAAACTAATTTGCTTGGGCGTTTATTGGGTTATGGAGACATTATAGTAAACACTTACACCGGCAGGATATTAATGCGCATAGTTGGCCAACCTTTTTTGATGGCAGCAATGATCGAAGAATATTGGCATCGTGCGCAGAGACGGATCGAAGAGGAAGAAAGCGAAGCGATGGAGAGTGCCATCCGCAGACAACTAGGTCAAATAGAAGAACAAGAAACTCAGTTTCCCCAGGAGACCGATTCTGAACCTGAGCCTCCTCGGGTGAAGACGCATGGGATCTGGCAAAATTATTTCAGCAATTTCTTGAAGATGCGTTTCGTAGATGGGAATGTTATTACATATCGGAAATTCTGGTTGATCCTGATCAAGAAGACCTGGAAACCTGTATTGGCTGGTATGATCGTTTGCGCCTTGATGGTTTATATCTTTTATTTATACCTGGTTGATCCCCTGAGGGTATCAGATCTCTGGCTGGGATTAATTGGGGGAGGTGTATTATCGTTGGGAGTGATTTTCCTCTGGTGGGCTTATCTTTATGTAGATTGGCGCAATGACATTTACCAAGTCACGGAACGATACATTTTTGACATTGAACGCCGGCCTCTCGGGACGGAAATCAAAAAATCGGCACCTCTGGAAAGTATTCTGAGTTTGGAGCATGAACGCCAGGGTTTTTTGGGCTACCTGTTTAACTATGGTAATGTAACCATTAACGTCGGTGACGCAAAATTCGTTTTCAGAGGTATTTTTGATCCTGCCAGAGCCCAGCAAGACGTATTCAACAGGATGTATGCCTTGCGGAGAGCAAAGGAGAAATCTGACGCAGAACGAGAGAGGGCGCGTATTGCATCTGCATTGAGTATGTATCACCGTAATTTATCCGATCAAGAAGGAGACCTCGATAATAATGAGGGTAATCTGACCTAGATTTTAAGGTAAAATCTGATATATATTGGTAAGAATGAGGTATTAATGAGTGTTAGAAAAATAGTGACCCTGCCCCATCCTGTATTACGTCAAAAAGCGCGCAAGGTCAGCGATTTTGGTCCAGAGCTACAACAGTTGATCGATGACATGGTAGAAACAATGAGGTCAGCGCCAGGTGTAGGCTTAGCTGCACCTCAGGTAGGTGTTCCCTGGCGGGTGATCGTCGTTGAATATGCAGAGGAAGAGGACGAGAATACCTCGCCTAAGTTATATACGCTGGTGAATCCAGAGATTGCTCGCTTTTCAAATGAGACAGTCACTGGGGTTGAGGGATGTTTATCAATTCCGGAAATTGCCGGTGATGTGGAACGCCAGGAGAAAGTGACAATTAAAGGGTTGAACCGCAATAAGCAACTGGTAAAGATCAAAGCGGATGGCTGGTTGGCGCGCATTTTTCAACACGAAATAGATCATCTGGATGGCATTCTTTTCACGGATCGTGCCGAGAAGGTTTGGAAGTTAGAAGGTGAGACTGCTCAAGTGGCTTCTGCGGATTGATGAAAATTGATAAATAAGAAATTGAAATTAAAAAATTGGTATGTCACGGATTAGAGAAATCCGTGGCATTTTAATCACACATGTATATTGAACATCTATCATTAACCAACTTTCGAAGTCTGGCGCGTTTGGATATCGAAATTCCCCAAGGTTCGGTTTTATTAATCGGCGCAAATGCACAAGGGAAAACCAGCTTCTTGGAAGCAATCTATTTCCTGGCGACTTCCACTTCATTCCATGCCAGCCATGATCGTCAATTAATCAATTTTTTAGCTGCTCGAGATGCTCTAGCAGTCTCAAGGATTGTAGCCGATTACTGTCGGGAGGGGGATTCACACCAGCTGGAGGTGCGTATCATACTGGAAAATAATGGGGTAAATGGGGCGCCGCGCTTACGTAAAGAACTACTCCATGATGGGGTGCGATTGAAAGCCAATGAGATGATTGGCAAGTTTAATGCGGTCTTATTTCTCCCTCAGATGTTGAGGGTGATCGAAGGTGCCCCAGAGGAGAGGAGAAGGTTTATCAATCTGGCTTGTGCCCAGATCATGCCCCGCTACTCGGCTGCACTAGGTGAATACATGCGTGCTCTCACCCAAAGGAATGCTTTATTGAAGCAGCTGAATGAGCGTGGTGGCGACCATACGCAGCTCGATTATTGGGATCAACAACTTGCCGAGTGCGGAGCATATTTGATTTATGCGCGCATTCAAGCGATCACGGAGATTGGGCGACTTATCCACACGATCCACCCTGGTCTGACCAGAGCCGGGGAGGTCTTGCGTTTGGACTACCAACCCTCTTTCGATCCCATGCCTAGACCAGCCGGGCAGTACTCGCTCCCTTTCGACGCTCCAGTCGATCGGACTTCAGTGGAACTGGAGGCGATTCAGGAGGCTTTCGAAGCAAACCTTTGCTCTCAAAGGAGCGAGGAGATCATACGTGGGGTGACCACAAAAGGTCCTCACAGGGATGAATTGAGGTTTATCGAAAATGGCATCGATTTGGGCACTTATGGATCGCGAGGTCAAATCAGGACTGCTATCCTGGCTTTAAAATTAGCTGAAATTGCTTGGATGCACAAGAAAACCGGTCAATGGCCAGTGTTACTTCTGGATGAAGTGTTGGCAGAGTTGGACACTGACCGGCGAGAGGATTTTTTGGCCAAATTAATGGCCAGTGAACAGGTCCTGTTGACCACTACCGACCTGGACTTGTTTTCCCCCGACTTTGTTGAAAAATCCACGGTATGGCACGTGCGAGAGGGGCGTTTAGAGACGTAGCAGCGGCGGTTCGCTGAGCACGGTTTAGTTTTCTTAACGTTCGTCAGTCAGGGGTTTTTTCTGAGGCCTTCCGACCCTGCGGGGATATTGATCGGGAGTGGCGGCAATTTTTTCGACTGTAATCAAATAGCGGTCTTCTTCCACACCTGGCAGGGAAACCGGGATTATTTGTTGTAATCGACCGCCCAGGATGCGGATTGCATATTCAGCTTCGTGGGCTTCAACAGGCCCGCTTTCACCTTTCATCGCCAGAGCTTTACCCCCAATTTTGACCAAAGGCAATAAGTACTCCATTAAAACCGGCATAGGTGCAACTGCTCTAGCTATTGCCCAATCGTAGTTTTGGCGATGTGGCTCGATTGTTGCAACGATTTCAACACGCTCTTTGAGCACATCTACGCTTTGTAAACCTAATGTTGTGAGCAATTGACGACAAAAGTCTGCTTTTTTTCCAATCGACTCCACCAGAGTCAGTTGGATTGAAGGAAAAACTATTTTCAAAGGTATTCCAGGAAAACCTGCCCCGGTGCCAACATCGACGACACGATCGATCTTGCTGCCTCGCATCACCAACCAGCAGGTCAGTGAATCGAGGAAGTGCTTATGACGAATTTTCTGCGGGTCGGTAATCGCGGTTAAATTGATGTGTTGGTTCCACTGGATCAGTTGTTTCTCGTAAGTCTCGAAGGCCGACAGTTGAGCAGGTGATAATCTCAAACTTAATAAGTCGTAAGCTTCCTGGGCAAATCTTTTCATTAGCCTGATTATTATACCTGCTTGCAAGCGAGAACCCTTTGGTATAGAATTTAAATACTTATATTGCAGTTGTGTCAGGCTGGCAGAGGTAATGTGGTCAACAAAAACTGAACAGATCGAATTATAGCGGGAAATCAAGATGATAGTGAGACACGTTACTAGATCGATTCTATTACTTTGCTTGTTCTTTTCACTTCCTGAGAAGGTGTTAGCTCAAGAGAATACACTTCCTGACGAGTACATAATTTCTGAATTTTCTGGAAAGGCACAAAGCTATAGTTTATCTTGTGAGTCAAGGTCTGCATCTGATTGGGCTGCATTCTGGGGAGTGCATATCAGTGAAACTGAGTTTCTCAATAACCTTCCCAGTTCAGATAACCCTGATGTGGGATTTGTGGGAAATGTGAACGATCCTTGGGGTTACACACCTCCGCGCTCGTACGGTGTTCATGCTGAACCAGTTGCTGCTCTGCTAAGAGAGTATGGATTGAAAGCAGAAGCGCGGCGAGGGTTAGTTTGGGAGGATCTCAAGGTTGAAATTGCAGCCGGGAGACCCGTCATTGTGTGGGTTATCGGGCAGATGTGGGGTGGTCAGGCGCGTGAATATACCGCCAACGATGGAAAGGTGGTCTTGGTTGCGCCTTATGAACATACCATGATCTTATATGGATACACCCCTCAAACAGTGAACGTGGTGGATGCATATTCCGGAAGGAAGCAGACCTATAGATTAGATGTATTCTTAAAGTCCTGGTCAGTATTAGGGAATATGGCAGTGAGCGGGAATGGAGTAGAGCTGCAACATTCGACCGACACAGGTCAAGGAGAGGAAACGTATACGGTCGTTGGAGGGGAATATCTCTACATGTTGGCTGAGCGTTTCCATATCGACTGGAAGATATTGGTCACTTTGAACAACCTTGTTTACCCATATACTCTCTATCCGGGACAGATATTAAGACTGCCTGTTCAATCGACAGATGGTCTAACCGACCTTGAAGAAGGAGATCTCGAAGTAGATCCGACAGCTACAATGGCAAATGGGGGTGATGGCAGCGTGGTGATGTACACTGTGAAACCAGGTGATCACCTGTCTAGAGTAGCTTATCAACTTGGACTTAATTGGCAGAAGCTGGCCAGTTACAATGACATCCCTTCACCTTACACGATCTATCCTGGACAGGTGATACGGTGGTCTGAGAGTGAAGATCCTATAGATGCCCACGATGAGGGGGGAAAAGAAATAGGCCAGGAAACACTCTGGCGTCGCTGGCCTTATTATTATAATTACATCCCGCGTTCCTATCGGATACCTATGACCTGGCCCTGGTAACTTTGATCAGGGATTGTTCGCCTAAATCGCCACTAGGAAGGGGATTGGGTAACAGAACTTGCCTTACGTTGAGATCGCTTCCGTAAGAATAGGCGCACGAGTAAATAGATGGGCAGCATCACAACGACGGTTACCGGTAGGATTACAATCCCGATCCAGATCAACGCATCGACCAGGAACTGGAGTACGTTGACCAATGCCTGTAAGGCATCGCGAGCGACACCCACCGGTTCCCAACCTGCAATGGTTATCGGGAGTATAGCCTCTTTGGGGAGGATATCAACTGTGATCGAGGAAAGCTGGGAGGACTGATCGTAATATTGGATTTTACCTTTAATAAGCTCAATTTGCTCGCGCACATTGGTCAATTCTCGATGGACATTGAGCACATCTTCCGTCCTTGAGGCGGATTCCATTATTCTAATCAGCTGATCTTCGGCTGCTTCGAGGTTACGCAGGCGGGATTGCAGGTCGGTGTATTCACTGGTTACATCCTGACTATTCACCCGCCTTACAGGTAAGCGGTCACTCTGATCTTCAATCACGCTGAGAGCCTCATCTAGTCGTTCAGAAGGAACCCGGATGGTTATTGTGGCGCGCGGGTACTCTTCACCGCTGGCAGTGCGGGTTTGGTGAAGGTAGGCAGAAACCACATAACCACCCATCTCGTTTGCTAATTGGGATATCATATCAAGGGTTTCAGGGGGATCTGCGACAACGATTTCCAATTGGGCTTCTTTTATCACGATACGCCGTTCCGCGATGCCGGCTGCTTCATCTGCTATAGCAAACTGACCGCCTTCTGGAGCTGGCGCTTCCCTGGGAGCGTCATAGTCATTGGAGGCTTCAGGCGATAAACCAGTGAGTTCTGGATACTGTGCTGCCATTGGGGAACATGCTGTCAGGACGAAGACCAAAATAGTCAGGGCAATCAGGATAGGTTTGAACATGTTGTTTTCTCCTCTTCGATTTTTCTTTTCCCCCATAAGACGTCGAAGTAAGGTGAGAAGTTCCGGACACGTTTTTAGTGCGGGAGGAACTTCCCGTAGATCAAAGTGAGATGGTGCTCCTACCAACCAGATTCCAGGCGAAGGATATGCCGATCAGGCATATTTGCTTGTTTCATACGCGCTTGGACCTCTTTGATATCATAAGGCACGCGGTGAATCTCCCAGGTGAGTTCATCCGGATCCAATATTGCGTATGCTGCCCGCGGGTCACGGTCGCGTGGTTGTCCAACAGAGCCTGGATTCAAGATCGAGCGCGGGGTTAAGTGAGTTATCTGATTGGGTTGGGGGATGTGGAGGTCTGCGGAGGTGCTCCCGTCAAGAAGTTGGTAAATTACCGGAATGTGGCTGTGCCCAACCAGGCAAAAGGAGGAGTCGAAGTGGCGGAAATTGATCGTCGCGGTATAGGTGTCGAGCAAATATTCCCAAACAGGATGTCTGGGGCTACCGTGTACCAGAGTGAATGCACCGATCTCTTTCGTGCTGGGTAAGGTTTTTAGATAATCTTTATTCGTATGAGTCAGATTTTGTTGGGTCCAAAAAATTGCCTGGCGGGCTTCATCATTAAAGGTAAAGGTGTCGATCAGGTCGATGCTGGCTGCATCGTGATTACCGATCAAGCAGACGATATTGGGGAGGTTCCGGATGCGAGAGACACACTCATTTGGATTCGGACCATAACCCACCAGATCACCCAAACACCAGGTAGCATCGACTTTTGCGGCGTCAGCTAAAACCGCTTCTAAAGCGACTATGTTGGCGTGGATATCCGAAATAACCAGAATGTGCATGTGATTAATCGTAGCACAAAACAAAGATATTTAAGGGGAAAAGGTTTATCATAATTCTTCCCGAGCGGTTAGTCAGTTTCGTGTTTTCGTCCACACTTGGTATAGACCTAGTTTTCCATTCTCCCCATCGGAAATAAATGTTTCCTGGATGCTGAAACCAGTTGCTGCTGCGAGAGAGGCTAATTCAGCGGTGGAATAATGATGGACGTAACGGTAACCCAGTCCACCGTGCCGCCAATCTAAAAGATAATCTCCCGGGTCGACATCTTCGTCGCTCAGACCGATTGTCTCCCAGGGCTGTATCCTGGAGCGCATTCGGGGGCTGCTGAGGAATTGCCACACTGAGTGGATGAAGCGACCATCTGGTGACAGTAGATGGTGGCTTGATGACAATACCTGTAGGCGCAGGGGATTGCCGGGCAGGTGATGGAGTACAGCAAAAGCGAGAATGATATCGAAAGCCGGAATGGGAAGCTGGTTTTCCCATCCGGGAGTTGATAAGTCTGCTTGAATGAAATGGGCGGAAAAATTTTGTCTCGCAACCAGCTGGCGAGCTCTTTCTAGCAGGTGGGAACTCAGGTCTATGCCGACGTATATACCTTGGTGACCACTGCGAGATAGACTCAAGGCTAGTTCACCATGACCACATCCCAGGTCGAGGATATGTGCCTGGGAGGAAAATTTTTCGAGGATGTGTTGAACGCCGGGTTGTAAACGCCGCCGGGTGGCTGAGAACTGTTCGGCAAAGGTCTGGTAAAATGATTTATTAACATCGAGAAGTTGAGCCGTCGTGGTAGAGTTCACTTCAATATTATAAGGTATCTGAGAAGGTATTGATAAGGGATCGGGTTTATACCCCTCCCAGTGATTTTTGGGATTTGGGATGGAAATAAAGGATTGGTGGGCAGCTAGAAGCTATTCAGCGGATAAGTTCGCACTGGCACGGTTGGTGCTGGAAGAAGTACGCGCAGGCAAAGCCGTTGACCAGGCGGTGCGAAAATATCCACTACCTGACGGGGCTGGCTACCTGGGAAAGAACGCTCTGGTGGCTGCCTACCGCCAGCTCACCGAAAGCGGTGAGTGGCCAGCAGATGCTGACCTTTTAGCGCGCATTCGCATGAAACCAGTGCGGACTTTGTCTGGAGTGACGGTAGTTACGGTTTTAACCAAACCATACCCATGTCCGGGTAAGTGCATTTTCTGTCCAACAGATGCTCGTATGCCGAAGAGCTACCTGCCCGATGAACCAGGTGCAATGCGAGCATTGCACCATAAATTCGACCCATACGACCAGGTTGTAGCCCGATTGGAGGCACTTCAGGCAGTCGGCCATCCTACAGA
This sequence comes from Anaerolineales bacterium, assembly GCA_014859065.1. Taxonomy (GTDB): domain Bacteria; phylum Chloroflexota; class Anaerolineae; order Anaerolineales; family UBA4823; genus Kmv39. The sequence continues at coordinate 7,420 of JACUUU010000033.1, read as the reverse complement.
TAAGATCGAATTATTAATCCTGGGTGGGACCTGGAGCGCTTACCGCAAAGATTACCAGGAATGGTTCGTCAAACGGTGTTTTGACGCTTTGAACGGGGAAAACTCAGAGTCTTTGGAAGCAGCTCAGGTTGTTAACGAGCAGGCTGCCCACCGCAATGTAGGTCTGGTTGTAGAATCACGCCCCGATCACATCAACATAAAAGAGCTTGCATGGTTGCGAACACTGGGGGTGACCAAACTGCAAATCGGTGTTCAGAGCCTGAATGGGCGCATATTAGAGATGAACAAACGCGGTCATAGTGTAGAAGATACCCGCACGACTGTTGGGCTGTTAAGGCGAGCGGGTTTCAAGATTGTCCTACATTGGATGCCAAACTTATTAGGGTCGACAATCGAATCGGATCGGCAAGACTTCTTGCGATTATGGGATGGATTTTGCCCTGACGAGATCAAGATCTACCCTACTCAATTGTTAGCCAATGCAGAGCTTTACCAATATTGGCAGGATGGGAAATTCACGCCATACACTACTCAAGAATTGGTCGATTTAATTGCAGATATCAAAACGTCAATCCCAAGATACTGCCGGGTAAACCGAGTAGTTCGGGACATCCCCTCGACGAATGTGGTTGAAGGTAACAAGCGCACCAGCTTACGGCAGGATATCCAGCGAGAGATGCGTCGGCGAGGCAGCAAATGTCAATGTATCCGCTGTCGGGAGATCCGTAAACAGACTGCCTGGCGGGATAATATCCACCTGGATGACCTGGCCTATAAGACGGATAGGAGTGAAGAGCATTTCTTATCTTATGTTACCCCAAACGATAAAATCGTTGGCTTTTTACGACTTTCACTGCCGTCTCAAAATTCTCGCAAAGATGAACAGTTTTTTGCGACTTTCCCTGAGCTAGTAGGTTCAGCCATAATCCGGGAGGTACATGTTTATGGCCAATCATTGGAATTAGGCGCGCAGCAAGGTGGGGTGGCGCAACATATTGGATTGGGAAGCCAACTTATCGCGGAGGCGGAAGAAATCGCTGCTAGAGGTGGGTATAAACGGATCGCGGTGATCTCTGCAGTGGGGACACGCGCGTATTATCTACAACGAGGCTACAGAAAAGGGGGTTATTACATGCTAAAGGATTTGTGTGAGGATCATTAATTCCTGGAAATTTTAAGATGAATGTATTGACAGAGTGGTAATGATTTGCTATATTAGTAACACGTGTTAGTAAATCGGTTTATTTGAATTTAAAAGGTTCATCAGCGTGACCAGTAAAAGGATCACCAGTAAAGATGTTGCCATACATGCCGGGGTTTCGCGCACCACAGTCTCATTAGTGCTTAACAATGTACCTGGAGTGCAAATTCCCAGTAAAACCCGTCTGAGAGTCCGTCAAGCAGCCAAAGAATTAGGTTATGTTCCCGAAGCGGCTGCCCGAGCTCTGGCTAGCCGTAGGTCTCTAATCATTGGCTTGGTGTTAACCAGGAACCCTCACCACATTGCTTCAGATGCATTCCTCACCCAGATCTTGGATGTCTTGACCGATAAAGTGCGCAAGCATGGGATGCGCCTGTTGTTAGACATAATCGAAGAAACTCATCATCCAGAGATCTATATGGAGCTTGCCAGGGCGCGTCGAATCGATGGGATCATCCTTTCTGGCCCTACCTTCAGCGATCAAGGATTACAATTATTAGAAAATGAACGTTTTCCAACCGTGTTAATGGGGGAATTGCCCGGGTCTTCCTTTTATTCGATCGATATCGATAATTATGCTGCCGCGAAGATGGCGGTGGAGCATTTGATCGAACTTGGGCATACCCAGATAGGGATGATAACAAATGCACCTCTGGCATACACTGCTTCAACAGAAAGGCTACGAGGTTTTAGAGCTGCTATCGAGCAGGCTGGGTTAACCTATCAAGAAAATCTGATCCGCTTTGGAGATTTTGATCCCCAAAGCGGTTACCAGCAGATGAACCAATTGATGGATGAAAGCCCAATTCCCAGCGCGGTTTTTGCTGCCAGCGATGTAATTGCAATTGGAGCGATGGGGGCAGTGCGAGAAAGAGGTTTGCGTATTCCGACGGACATAGCTTTGTTGGGCTTCGATGATATTCCTTTTGCTCGCTACGTAGATCCTCCCCTATCCACAGTCAATCTTCCAGCGACTGACCTGGCGAGCAAGGCTTTGGAGGTTTTGTTCCAATTGATCGCCCATAAACCCCCAAAAACCAAGCATATCAGGCTAGACACCAAACTGGTTGTGCGCCATTCTTGTGGTGCGTTGGTATGCGCACAGACCCTAAAAGGGGATTCTATAAAATCGTGATCGTATCGATTGATATCCTAAAGGAGGTGGATAAAACGTAAGCGATAAAAAATTCGTACGAACAATTTTCGTTCAGATTAAAATAAGACCATAAATTTTAAAAAGGAGTAGAAGATGTTTAAAAAAGAACTTTGGGTAATTCTAACAACCTTGATTGCCCTAACATTAATTATTGCAGCCTGTGCACCTGCGGAACCAGAAGCAACTGCAACGCCGCCAGAAGAAGAAGAAATTTCCTATGCGGGTGAAACAGTGACTATTTTTACCGCCGCCGGCGAAGAGCAGATGAATGTCTTCAGACGCAACTTTATCGATTTCCAAGAACGAACTGGAATTATCATTGAAGTTGAAGGCTCCCCAGATTTCGAGACATTAGCAATTGTTCGATCTGAAGCTGGTGACCCGTATGATATTCTGAACTTCCCACAACCCGGCTTGATGGCTGATATGGCGCGTGATGGCTACCTCGTAAACCTGGGTGAATTCATCAGCGATGCAGAAGTGAGAGCTCATTACAGCCAATCATGGATCGATTTGGGCACGGTGGATGGACAGCTTGTAGGTGTCTGGCATGGTGCGGATGTCAAGAGTTTGGTTTGGTATCCAAAACCCGCTTTCGAGGCTGCTGGCTACACCATACCGGAGACATGGGATGAATTGATTGCCCTTTCTGAGCAAATCCTAGCAGATGGGACCGCCCCATGGTGCATCGGAATTGAATCCGGAGGCGCAACTGGTTGGCCTGGAACCGACTGGATCGAAGATATCATGCTGCGTACTACGTCACCAGAGAATTACGATCGCTGGGTAGCTGGTGAACTACTTTTCAATTCACCAGAAGTAAGAAATGCCTTTGAGATCATGGCTGACCTCTGGTTCCGGGATGGGTTCGTCCTGGGTGGAACTACTGGCATCCTATCCACCAACTTTGGCGATGCGCCGCTTCCCCTGTTCGATGATCCCCCCAGCTGTTTCCTTCATCGTCAGGCTTCCTTCATACCAAACTTCTTCCCCGAGGGTACTCAGGTTGGGGTTGATGTGGATTACTTCTACCTACCCCCCATTGATATGCAGTACGGTAAGCCGGTGCTTGGTTCAGGCAACCTGATCAGTCTGGCTAATGATACTCCAGCCGGGCGAGAGGTGGTACGCTTCATGATCACCCCCGAATCCGTGCGTGCTGAAGTTGAAGCTGGAAATGTTGTCGCCCCGCACCAGGACGCTGATCTGAGTTGGTATCCGGATGATGTCACCCGTGGCTTTGCTGAAATCCTCATGGCTGCTGACACATTCCGTTTTGATGCCTCCGATCTTATGCCAGGTGTGGTTGGCGCAGGCAGCTTCTGGGATGGGATTGTCGATTTCGTGGCTGGGCAAGATTTGGACACTGTGTTAGACCGGATCGATGCCAGCTGGCCAGGTCGGTAATTAGATTGATCGGCTGAAAACGAGATAAGTCCGATGATACACAGGAGAAAGCAGGGTGAATGATGTCATGATCCCTGCTTTCTCTATCTCTGGTTAGGGAAGGAGACCGTCATGCAACATACTGCTGAACAAACAGAACGGAGCGGAGGCATCTTAGATCTGTTAACCACCGGGCCGCTGCGTATTGCTGTGTCTTTTGTTGTGCCAGTGGTTGCATTCCTGGCGCTGCGCCAAAGTTTTATTTTCATGCGGGATGTGGATGCCGACAAAGTGCTTATCGCCATTGTGGCCTTGATCGTTGGGGTGGTTGGGGTATGGGTTCTGTATCTGGTAACAGATAACCTTGTGTCAGTCTTCCCCGCAAGATTCAGGGAGACATTGCGACCCTTTGTTTTTGTCGGTCCAGCATTAGTAATTTTGGGTTTGTACCTGGTTTATCCTACGATACTCACAATATATCTGAGTTTCTTTGGTCCTAGATCGGCTGAATTTATCGGGATTGACAATTATGTTGCGTTGTTTACCCGGCCAGAGATGTTGATTGCCCTGCGGAATAATGTGCTTTGGTTGGTATTCGTTACCAGCTTTGTAGTCTCGTTGGGTTTGGTCATCGCGGTGATGGTCGATCGCATTGGACGTTGGGAGCCAGTTGTAAAATCGATAATTTTCTTGCCGATGGCTATTTCTGCTGTCGGCGCGAGTGTGATCTGGAAATTTGTTTACAGCTTCCAACCTGTCCCTCGGCCTCAAATTGGATTACTAAACGCCATAGTTACCGCTTTGGGTGGTGAGGCACAGGGTTGGTTAATACTCAGGCCTTTGAATAATTTCTTGCTGATCGCTATCATGATCTGGATTCTGACCGGGTTAGCCATGGTCGTCATCTCAGCGGCAGTAAAGAGCGTTCCCAGCGAACTGCTTGAAGCCGCGCGCATCGACGGAGCTAACGAGATCACGATTTTCTTTCGCGTAATCATTCCATCAATTCGGGGCACATTAATCACCATCACCACAACTGTGCTGATCATGGTACTCAAGGTGTTTGACATCGTGTATGTAATGACGAATGGACAGCACGAGACTGAAGTTGTTGCTAACCGTATGTTCCGAGAAATGTTTGTTTTCCGGAATTTTGGCCAGGGAAGTGCGTTGGCTGTACTCCTGTTTCTGGCTGTAATCCCAATCATGATTTACAACGTACGCAGTTTCAGAGAAGGGAGGAGTTAATTTAATGAGCACTGCAATAAAAACAACCAATAATAGAAGTGCAAATTTTGTTGGGAAAATTCTAACGGCTGCGCCATTAAGGATTGTAATCATCGGGATCGCTTTTATCTGGACGCTGCCAACTGCAGGCTTGTTGATCAGTTCACTGCGTCCGCAAACGGATATCAACAGCTCAGGTTGGTGGACTGTTTTTGCACATCCTTTTGAAATCACCCAATGGACATTGGCGAATTACGAGCGCGTTCTTACTACAGATGGGATGGGTGATGCTTTCTTGAACAGCCTGGTGGTCACAATTCCATCGGTGGTGATACCGATCACAATTGCAGCCTTCGCAGCTTACGCATTTGCCTGGATGGAATTTCCAGGGAAATCCCTCATGTTCGTCGTGGTCGTTGGGTTGATGGTCGTCCCGTTACAGATGGCCTTAATACCACTGCTGAGGCTCTACATCCAGTTCGATTTAAACGGCACCTTCTTAGGGATGTGGCTCGCTCATACTGGATTTGGCCTACCCCTGGCTGTCTATTTGCTGTTTGGCTATATTTCCTCATTACCGTCCGAAATCATCGAATCTGCCCGCGTTGACGGCGCCTCACCACTGACCACATTTACCAGGCTGGTAATGCCCCTTTCAGTGCCGGTGATTGCATCATTTGCTATCTTCCAGTTCTTGTGGGTGTGGAATGACTTGTTGGTAGCACTGGTGTTCTTAGGCACCCGCAGGGAAGTGACTGTTGTGACTGCGCGATTGTCTACTCTGGTTGGTGAAAGGGGTGAAGCCTGGCACGTATTAACGGCTGGGGCATTCATAACCATGGTGATCCCATTAATCGTGTTCTTCGCTCTTCAACGTTTCTTCGTGCGTGGGTTGACAGCTGGATCTGTTAAAGGTTAATCGCACCTGTTCAGGGAATGTAGGTCAACCGTTAATTATGGGATCCATTGGGATACCCGGTAGTTCTTTCAAGCGCGTTAACCGAGGTCGAATCATCATTTCTTCTATTAATTGTAAAAATCGACAGGAAAGTTGATGGATTTCCAGAAGCAGTACCTGTGGTGGCAAACGGGAGTGATCTACCAGATTTACCCGCGCAGCTTCAAGGATACCAGTGGCAACGGGATTGGTGACCTGGCAGGCATCATCGAAAAGATGGATTACCTGACAGATACACTTGGGGTTGATGCTATCTGGATTTCACCGTTCTATCCCTCCCCAATGAAGGATTTTGGTTACGATGTTGCTGATTATGTCGATGTGGATCCCTTGTTCGGTGACTTGAAGACCTTTGATGAGCTGATAATGAAGGCTCACCAACGCTATTTACGCGTGATCATCGACTTGGTCATCAACCATACTTCTGACCAACACTCCTGGTTCCTTGAATCGCGCTCCTCTAAAAAGAACCCCAAGAGAGATTGGTATGTGTGGGTTGATCCTGAGTCAGATGGGTCGCCTCCCAACAACTGGTTGAGCGTGTTTGGGGGCAGTGCCTGGGAATGGGATGATAAAACCGGGCAGTATTACCTGCACTCTTTCCTCAAGGAACAACCCGATCTTAATTACCGCAACCCGCAAGTCTGGAACGCGATGGCAAGTGTAATCCGCTTCTGGTTGGATCGAGGGGTAGATGGTTATCGGATCGATGTCGCTCATTACATCATGAAAGACCCCCAATTACAGGATAATCCGCTGGTCGTTTCACCCAGGCAGCGTGGGCATAGACCTTTATATGAATATGATACTCAAATTCACCTCTATGACAAGGGACATGAAGACCTGCATCCCATATATCGTAAATTTCGCAAGCTCATAGATGCATACAACCATGATTGGCCACGGGTCAGTGTTGGCGAAGTCCATATCTTCGAGTTGGAGGAATGGGTTAAGTACTATGGTGAAAATTTAGATGAAATCCACATGCCTTTCAACTTTAAATTGCTTTACTCAAAATGGGACGCCAGGACAGTTCGAGCTGTCGTCGACGAACTTGAAGCAATTCTGCCTGTGGGAGCCTGGCCAAATTACGTTTTAGGTAATCATGATGAATCTCGGCTGGCAAGCCGCATCGGTAAATCACAAACCAGGGTGGCAGCGATGTTATTGTTGACCTTGCGCGGTACACCGACTCTCTACATGGGTGATGAGATCGGTATGACTGATGTCAAAATACCCCTGGATCGCATTCAAGACCCCCCAGGTTTGATACATCCAATTTTTAGCCGGGATCCCTGCCGCACACCTATGCAGTGGGATGACTTTGTCAATGCTGGATTTTCGGGAGTGGACACAAGGAGTCTGTGGCTGCCTTTGGCGGGTGATTTCCAGGCTATCAATGTAAAGCAAGCGTTAAGCCGTTCAGATTCGCTCCTAAACCTTTACCGGCAGCTTTTAGAGTTCCGGAGAAAAACACCCGCTCTGCAGTGGG
>JACUUU010000032.1 GCA_014859065.1 Anaerolineales bacterium | reverse complement strand
TCCCCCATTTCGCAAACCGCGCTCATGGGGGAGGGGGAGGGGGCAGCGCAGGAAGGCGGTTAGGCGTTGAAGGTTCAACGTTTTAACGCTTCATGGATAGCGCGTTCGCGTAAACTCTCCAGATTATCGCCAGCGGAGGATTTGAGCTCGAGCAGGTGCGCCAGTTTAATGCCCATCAACCCGTAGCCGTCGATCATGCGCATCAAATCGGCAGGATCTTTAAGGCGGTGGGCGTTCTCATAGGCTTTGCGCATCATAAACCGCAGCCTGGCGATGTTTTCCTGCAGGATGGTGTCGGCTGACTGGTAGGGAGATGGAGATGCCGCGGTGGAACCCCAGGGGAAATTTTCAAGCTCTTGGGGCTGCAGCTCTCCCCATTCGACCAGCTGTGCGGCGATTTTATGCAGGTCTTTGAGCCAGTGAGGCTGGGCTGACTGAAGATTTTGGCGGTTCAAATTCATCATGCGGTTGAGGCGGGAGATGGAATGGGAGTAAGTCTCGGATAGGAGCAGGTGGGTGGACCAACTGGATATGCCGGCAGCCAGGCGAAAGAGGCGCTGATTCAATTCCTGGAGGGCGGTGATCTCCAATTCCAGGTCGTCACGCCCCTCTGCCAGGATGGGGGCGAGCTGCTCGGCGACGTGGGCGCCGTAGTCGGGCACCTCACGGGCAACCTGGTCGGCGTTCATGATGAAGACGCGCGGCAAGTTGTCGTGGGATTCTTTGAGCAGGGCGGTGCGCATCTCGCGTGCCAGGAGGGTCTTAGAGGTCCAGGCGGTGCCCCAGAAGACGGTAGTGGTTTTGGTGCTGGCAGCCATGGGGGCGAAGTCCTTATCCCATTTGGAGGGCAGGACCGACTGGGCTTCATCGCATTCGAGGAGCAGACTGGCGGTGGCGCCGACCACGTTGGAGGTGGGACTGCCGGAGAGGAAAGTGATGCGGGCGGAACCGAGGCGGAAGATATAGGAGGATTCACGGCGCCAGCGGCCGCGGGTGGCGGCGTTGGTATCGAGGACATGCTGAAGGCGGCGCATCGAGAGGCGCGACTGCGGCACCCAGGTGGGGGCAACCTTGACGATCTCAACCGCCTGCTGGGAGTGCCTGGCTAAAAGAAAGCTTTCGAGCTGCGCCTGCATTTCGTTCTTGCCCGACTGGCGAGGAAAGACCACCACGAAAGTCATCCCGGCTTTGGTATCGATGCTGTGGAGGATGGCGGCGCAGACACGCTGCTGGTAAGAGCGCAGCTGGATGCCGGAACCGAGGTGGCTGAAGAGGTCGAAATCGGTGAGGAGTTTACGGAAGAGGCGGGTGAGTAAAGACACAGGTGATTATAGAACAGGTGTTCGATTAAGTCAAGAGTGTCAGAGCGACGAAGAACGTCTGAGGCAAATTCAGAATTCGGAATGCAAAAAGACAGAGGACTGGGGACAGGAGACAGTAAAGCGTTGGAACGTGTTAACATTAGAACATTTAGCTGTTGAAGGTTGAAGGGAGACAGAGGACGGAGGACGAATAATTGTTGAATGTTGAAGGTTTAAGGTTGAAAGGGGACGGGGGAACAGATAGTTAGCAGTGATCAGTGATCAGGGAAAGATAGAATTCAGAATTCAGAATTCAGAAAGTTGTCCGTTTTATAAGAACCTTTCAATCTCTCTTTTTAGGGGTGTTGGAAAATTCCGAATGATTGACCAATGACTCCTCGGTAAGAACTCTTTTAGTTCCTTTTCAAAATTGATGCTGGTTTGGCTCAACGTTTCCATAGCTTGTGAAAGGATATCTTTCTTTAGGGTTGCCATCAAGTTCGCACGGAGTATAAAATATAAATCATAAAAATCACGGGCTTTCTTTCTGGTGAGCAACGCCTTAATTTTCTCATCAACGAGTTGTTCCTTCATCAGCGAGATGATTGTGTATGCAGGGACATAGTCGGAAGCAATAGTAACCGCCTCTCCTCTTTTTTCACCTTCACGCAGAGAAATCTCGAGTTGGATAGAGACTGCAATTTGGCCTTCCGTATGAAAATTTATTATTGCGAGATATCCACCGCTCGTTATTGTGGATTCAACCAGGTCCATATCGATATTTTCCCGATTAATTGCTATAAGAGTCTCCAATAGCGCGGTTTCGATCTGGTTAGCATCATTGACAAATGAACTAAAATCGAGATCTCCTGAAAAACGAGGACTGTTGTAAATCATTCTCAAGGCTGTTCCACCTTTAAAAAATACCTGGTCAGCCAATGGTTGTTGGTAAAAATAGAACAAGAATAAATGCTGGAAGTATTCACGTCTTATGTTTAGCTCTGTGGTTTGGAATTTTCTGGCGAGCGATCTGATAGCTTCATCAGAGATCATAATAGCTCCTTTACTAACAAATCTAATCCTTTTCTTTGGAAAAGACCAGCGTAATGGAATACTTTATCCACATCCAGACTGGAGAAATACAGGCGTTCGTTTTTTGGTTTCTTACCAAGAGAGACGAAGTAAAGATAATCTACCAGGGCTTTTTCTTTTTCCGCAATAAATACTGTCCGGCCTCTCCTTTTTACAGGGATATAGCCAGTAAAAGCATTCACTTTTATGGTAAAGTAAGAGAAGGATTTACCATCTACCTCGAAATTACGGGTTAATTTGGAGGTGGCTGAGGTGATAGTATAGGTCATTTCAGGAAGAATGTTGTAGAGGTTCAAAGCATACTCAAAAGAGATATAAGACGGTTGGTAAAGGAGGTTGGCGATTTCTTCCTCAGGAGGCAGATCGCTTCTCATGGTATACAACCCTTTTTTTAGCCGCAATAGAAAGCCAGACCTGGTGTTTTCTTTTAGGAAATACTTGGTTCTGATCTTGTCAATCTGAAAAATTCGTTGAAAATCTTGGGGGGTAAATATGAGCACACCCATATCGATAAGCTGCTCACGAACTACAAACGGTTTCAGTAAAGCACACATTTTCGCTCCTATCCGAAATCATTTTATCATAGTTGGAATGTTAGTGCAGCAGAACATCGGAACGGATGAAGAACAGAATTCAGAATACAGAAAGTGATCAGTGATAGGTGATCAGTTATCAGTGGAGAGAAAGAATTCAGAATTCAGAAGTCAGAATTCAGAAAGTGATCGGTGATCGGGTGGCGGTGATTAATAACTGATACTTGGTTACTGATTACTGGTTTCTTCAGGGAAGGTCGGGTGGCGGCGTGGGAGATTGCTTCGCCAAAGTTCGGCTCGCAACGACATGGGGGGGAGGACCGAGGACGGGGGAAAAAAGACGGAAGAAGGAAGACGGAGGACGGGAAATCGTTGAGCGTTTCGTATTATCCATCAACCCCTTCTTACAAAAGGGGACATTTCTACTTTGCACTGACAGGCAATTATTACTGGTAATTTTTACTGGTCGTTGGGATAGTTTTGACTTCTCCCAGGTGGATAGATAGGTCATTTTCATTGACGGGTTGGCGCTGATAATTGAACTGGGTCAAGGTACATTAGCCTGCTCCTTGCCTTCCAATAGCAGCAGTGGTAAATACAACTTTAAATGGTGATCGAGCGGATCGTAATCACCAGAACCAAGTCGGTATGTATCAATAATGATGCCCTCGACTGTGATGAAATGAAATAACATGGTTTCTGCAGTCGCGCCAACCAACATTGCACCCCAATCATCTCTGAAACGCACTTCACTGCCTTCGAGTGGTGTCTTGAAGGCATAACGAGCACCGCCACCCAGACCATTTACAAAATAGGGGAAGCCATCAATCACTAACCGTTCATAGGAGTGGTCATGACCAGCCAACACCACGCTGGCACCCCACTCTTGAAATGGCCACCTAATCCAGGAGATGCTCCCATGATGTCCCGATGAGTAGGGTGGGTGGTGCATAAAAAGAACCTTCCAGGGAGAATTGGATGCTGCCAATTTATCCTCCAACCAGGCAGCCTGGATTGAGTCTTTGTCGACTCCGTCTGGTTCGCGGTAATCGCCATCGATGGCAAGAAAGTGAACTGGTCCCCAGATGAAATCATAATACCTACCGTTACCAGGCAGGTTGTGGAAATATCGCAAGTGGGGGCGCGGACCCAGGTTGTCACGGTCCTGGGTATTCCAATCGTGATTGCCCAACGAGGGGAAAAAGCGGTTGGTTTCAGCCCCAAGCCCATATTGACTTTCATCAGTCTGGATGAAGTCGAGATAAAATTTGCCAATATTCTTATCGATGGTCTCCCACTCGCCATTTGGATAATTATTGTCACCAGTCGTAATGATAAGATCAGGATACCAGCTCAAAACCAGATTTGCTACAGCCTCCGCGTTCTGGTCACCGCTGCCGAAATCACCAATCACGGCAAAGCGAACTGGAGGCTCAGCGGGGATAGTTGGAGGAATCGGAGACGGAATAACCGCTTCCACTGGGATGAGTGGGAGAACTGGCGATGGTGTGGAGGTAAGTTCAGGGGTGAAAGGGGTGGGAGATATTACTGGTTCTGTCGGAGCTGGTGGCTCACCCGGAATTGAAATTGTTGTATGCAGAGGTGCAGGAGTATTCTCAATCAGATTTGAAGGAGCAAGGCAGCTTGCTAACAGCACCGAGGATAGAAGCATCATTACCCAAACAAAAAATGCTGCTCTTGTCAACCGGGTCATTTAGAAACCTTCGATTGAAAATTACCTCTCAACCAGCTGGAAAACAACGCCTGCATGATCAACGATGTAGACTTCCCCATCCTCATCCTCTCCAAAAGATGTGATGCGGGCTACATTCTCGAAGAGCAGCTCTTGATGCCAGTCACCTTCAGGGTTCTGGACAAGGCCCCAAACCCTGCCAGAACAATAATCCCCAAACAGGTAGACTCCATACCAAGCAGGCAGGGCACGACCGCGGTAGACAACCCCACCTGTGACTGAGCAACCCAGACCGGGATTGTCGTATTCAGCGACTGGGAAAACCAGCTCTAACTCTGGAGGTGGGCTGCCTCGATAAGCGTGGTTGCCTTCAAAGTAATTCCAACCAAAATTTGCCCCCCCAAGGCTACCAACAGGTAGATAATTTACCTCCTCCCAGGCATTTTGCCCCACATCACCAATATATAAATCACCGGTAAGGCGGTCAAAAGAAAAACGCCAGGGGTTGCGCAAACCATAAGCCCAAATTTCAGGCAGACCACGTTCATCCTGGGAAGAGGCAAAAGGATTGTCGTCAGGAACAGCATAGGGGTCGCCACCGTCAAGATCCAGGCGTAGGATCTTTCCCAGCAGAGTATCCAGTGATTGGGCATAACCGTGGGGATCCCCGCCTGAACCACCATCACCAATTCCGAGGTAGAGGAACCCATCTGGACCAAATTCAACTACCCCACCATTATGGTTATTATAGGGTTGCGGTATCTTAAGCAGCTCTTTTTCGCTCTCAGCTAAAGCCAGATTAGGATTATCGGAGACAGTGAAGCGGGCAATCACGGTATCATTGCTCCGATCCGTATAATTCACATAAAAATAGCCGTTTTCCTGATAGTTAGGATGGAAAGCCAGCCCCAACAATCCGCGTTCGCCGCAGCAGCTGGCTCGATCAGAAATATTTAGAAAAGGTTCAGCCAATAAAGCGCCATCCTGAACGATACGGATCAAACCTGCTTGTTCCAGTACGAACAAACGTCCCGAGCCATCTCCAGCGTTTGCCAGACCAATAGGCATAGCTAAGCCTTCCACCACTGGAACCCAGGTGTAAGCTTCCGCATCCGGAATAGAGGGGGGTGGGGGTGTTACTACCGGCTCGGTTGCAGCTACTTCTGTGGAAGGGATGGTGGAGGTCTCATCAGGTAAGTCGGGTTGGGGAGTAACGGTTGGAGTTTGAGCATCAACAGGTTCAGTCGCATCAAGTTGAGGGGAAATTGTCTCAGCACCTAACGGAGAAGGGAGCGGTGTATCAATTGGTATGTCAGCCTGGCAGGCAGAAAGACCATACACGAACAAAAAGAACACGAGCGAAAGCAAAAATTTTGACGAGCGCCTGTTCAATAACCAAAGGCGTTTGATGGTTTCAATTATGGCTACCATTATTTTACTTCTCGAAACTCTGCGTCGATGACATCATCTACTTCGGAGGAAGCAGTCGCGCGGCTTCCCTTCTGTTTACCCACCTGACGATCGAGCGCAGCCATATGCTCTTGGACAACTTCAGGTGGGCATAATTCAACGAAAGCATACATTCCCAACCAGATAATGGCTGCATCGTCGACCGGACCAGGAGCAAGGTCAGGGTAAACAATCAGGTAAATAAACGAGCCAATGGGCAGTAATTTGATCAGAAAGCTAACCCGCCGGTCCCTGATCAAGCGCAGAATGAGTCTCACACGATTCATCAAATCAAAGAAAACGCCTCCACGATAAGGGGTCACCGTGCGGTTATTTTTCTCGACCATACTTTCCTCCAATGGAAGGCATTATACTACACCTGTTTTTATGGCAGTTTCGTCCACCTTCTGGAGCAAATTCCAAGCTGCCGCATGGACACGTCCCAAGGCTTCAGGTTCCAGACGGTCTGGGGTGTCAGTAAGGCGGTGCCATTCTGGGAGCATATCTGATCCATCGCGGTGTGCAACCAAGCAAGCTCCCTGCAGACCTCGCTCCCAAACCACACCTATCTCGGTAAAAACACCTGCTCCTATTCCATCCAACGGGTGAATAGCCAATTCACTGCCCGCCTCCTGGATTAACTGCTCCGCTTCAGGTGAAATGCTCTTTTTCCGTACCACCCCCTCGCTGCGCACATATGACAGCTGATCGCCGATTCCAATCAGCTCAAAATCCAGAAATAACGCTTGTGACAATTCCTTCTGATGTGCATCCAAGAATACTTTTATCCCATCACAACCGGTCTCTTCACATCCAGTAAATGCCAACCAAACTTCAGTGTGCTGAAGCGGCTGCGCCAGAATCCTCTCTCCCAACGCCATTACCGTACCTACAGCGGCAGCATTATCATTTGCCCCTGGTGAATAGAGACCGAGATCGGCAGTCATGCCAGTAAACCACGCTGATAAGTGAACCAATGCCAACAACGCACCAATCCAGATAAGCGGGATGAAGCCTGTAACCACAACCAGAAGATAAACCAACGGTGCTAATAACACCCCGTAAATTGCCAACATGGACAGCAACCTGTAGGCCTTTACCAGCAGGTCACTGGCGAACCAAATTACCGCCCGGTGGCTGTCGAGGTGACTGATCAAGACCACCTTCTGGCGAGTTTCTTTGCGCGCGGGTAATACGGCAACCACATTCCGACTCTTCCCATGCGGTAAAGTATTCCTGAAGGGAAAATCACGAAAGGTAAATTTACTGAACAGCATGAATCCACTGAACGCGAATGCCACGATTGATAGAAACAATGCTGGTAATATTCCCAAAGGAATACGCAGCAACCAGAAAGCGGCATGTCCGAGCAAAGCAAAACCAAACGTCAGTGCTAGAAAGAACCAAATGGATCGCAAGCCATTGAATTCCTGGATACGCAGGTTCCCAGTTCCTATGCGGGACAAATACTCATGGACATAGCTGGCCGCTTTCATTTCACTCTCGGTGGCAGATCCACGGCCTGGAGATGCCAAAGTGATTTTGCTGGCATGCTCTAATGCCTTGGCAGTCCATTCTTGGAAAAAGGAATTATCGGATTGCTGGTCTCTCACTGAATTTATCTCCACAGCGCCAACGCTTCTCATTCAAAAACCAACTCACCACAGGTCTTCACGATCGACCTTGGCTCTAAGCAAAGCGGCACAGCCAGCAGCAATTAATTCCTGGTCACAATTGTGAACAGATCACCAGCGCTGTTGCTCGGAATATCTGAGGTGTAATTCTGCCAGGCTTGGGTAGGTAAAACCCCATATTCACCCGGATAAAGAAGAGCCAGCCTGTATGTCAGTTCATAGGTGCCCGGTTGTAATATCTGCGCAGCCCAAGTGATGTGGTCCTCATATACGTGGGGCTCGCTGAATGCCCATCTCTCCCATCCAGTGCGCCAGGGTTCTTCTAATGGGATGTCGTTGTCGTCAGACGGGTCAGCTTTGAGCGATTTAATGGACAGAATCTCAGCCCCGGCAGGAAAATAATCTTGCAATACAACAAAATAAGCTGTCTCTGCAACTGTGAGCGTTAATCGAACATCAACCAGATCACCGACCGCTGCGCTGGTTATTGGCGCGCAATTATGCCTTGAACTGTCTGCCTGGTCACTGCACAATGCCGGAAAGAACTGGCGGCTTAGGTAAAACCTATTGTCAAGTGCTGTCACGCTCTGGACAGGTTGCTCAACCAAAAGTTGAACAGAGTAATACAATTCTCCAAGCCCTTCATCGTGTTGAATAACCAGTGAATTGGGTAAGTCTGGCTGGAGGTCTCGCAGATTCCTGGTGGCTACTACCGGATTTAACTGCATCTCGTCAAAAAATGCACCACTTGCTAGAGGAGTATCGTTAAGGGTCGCTGAGAAACCAAACGAAGCGGACTGCTCATCAAGATGTTTAAGCGCTTCTGACTGAGCCTTCAAAACCCAGGCAGTTTCAAATGTCGATGACCAGAGACCAGAGGCATCCCGGTGGTTCATCAAGAACCGGATGGCGTCGTTGAGGAAGGCAGCTTCCAGGTCGTTTTGTGCAAGTGCATATAAAACCACTGCGCTGGTTTGAATGGTGGAATTCAGATTACGCCAGCTAGGTGTATGGTCCTGCCAATAGAGCCCATATTCTGATCTAATGACTGCGGATATTAGATCTGTGCGTAAGGATTCAGCCCGCAGGTCACCCGGCGACAACCTTTCGAGTGTCAAAGCCAGCAAGGCTCGAGCACCAGGATTGAGCAATTCTCTGAGATCGTACAAATCAGCAACGGCATTAGGGTCTCCCAAACCTACCTGGGAAAGGACATAATGAGTAAATGCCAATCGATCTAACTGCCAGGTCTCAGTGAACCTGTCAGTTGTTGGTAGTGTGGTTTGAAGGTAGGTAATCGCCAGCTCAATAGCACGCCCATCGATCGGCGTACCAACTGCTCTGGCGCGATTCAATCCTAAGAGCACATAGGCGCTGACGAATTGGTCGCTTTGTTCACCCCTCCACCAACCCCAACCACCATCGCCATTCTGGTGGGGTAAAAGCTGCAAAACGCTCTCTTGAAGGATGGGGTCTAACCGGGCTTGCAGTCCAGGGGCAGGCAGGTCGATTTCTCGCAAAGCCAGGAAGAGATCCAAATTTGGCAGCGATTGAGAAAGGATTTGTTCGCTGAAATCAGTGGGTGAGTTTTCTAGGTTTTCCAAAGCTGTCATCATGACAGCAGCCAGAGAAGTAGAAAGCTCAATCCGCAGAATGCCGTTGAGGGCTTCAAAGGAACGAGGCAGGCTGATCAAATCTACGCGCTGCTCACCGCTCTCGAGGATACCCGTTGCTGAGTAAGCAGTTGAAGAGAGATAGCGGGTTACCGGGATCGTTCCATTCATTGGTCTGGCTTCGTCCTGCAGTACCACACTCTCACCTTCGGTGGCAATTTCTGCTCTGGCTGAGAAAACCAACTCGACGCTTTCAACATCCTGAGGTTTGCCCCACCAATATACCTGTGCCTGCTCTCCAGCCGGTATGCTTACTACCTGCTGTGCAGAGGCAGGATCATCGAGGTTAAACCCACTGGTTTCCAGGTTGACATCTACGATCATTTCATCTTGGCTGTTATTCTGGACAACAGCTTCAAGGCGGGTGTGATCGCCCATCACCATGAAACGCGGCGTCAGTGGGCGGAGTAACAATTCCTTGGTGGATTCTATAGTTGCTTCCACCTGACCGACGCGAGTGTCGTCTGTCAGCCCACGTAGGAAAATATGCCAGGTGGACAAACTTTCAGGCAAAAGCACTACCACCTCAGCTTCACCCTGATCGTTGGTGACAATATCTGCATCCCAATAAAATGTGGAGGCTGAACTCCAGTTCTGAAGAGTGACTGGCGTTGGAGATAAACCCACAACCTCGCTGGTGTCTCTCAGACTCAAAAAGTCCAGACAATAAGTACATGCAGACATAGGTATCCCAGTGAGCACTCCTAAAGGCTGAGGCGAGTAAAACCGCTCTAAAATGGCTTCATTGTTTACCTGTCCAAATTCCAACGCCGACTGATCCACAATCAAGAGCGACAACTCACTCACAACTGGATTCCCTTCCGAATCGGTCACCCGGATTCCGAATGTCAGTTCTTCAGCTGGTGAGATCACGGCAGGCAAATCGACCAATTCTACATTCAACGAGAATTCACTGGGCTTTACCGGGAGGTTCAAGATACCATAGCGGTAATCGGGGAGTCCCAGGGGAGATGTTCCTAACAAAGTGACTGAAACGAAAACATTGGGTGAGTCTTCTGCAGCTAGAGGGAGATAGAGGTTCGTACCAGCCCCTTCCAATTCCAGAACCCGGTGACGGAGAACTGCCCCGCGCTCAACTGTCACCAAGGCTATTGCATCTTCACTAAAAGGATTGGGGACGAACACCTGGGCAGTCTCACCAGGCAAGTAAGAATCTCTACCCGAGACCAAGGGTAATTGTTTGTTGAGCAGCTCTGGCCATTGGGCGTCTCCCAAACCACCCACCCAGATCATGGTTTGAGTCCTGGTCTTGGGTGATTCAGACAAATAATCGACCACATCCAGCTGATACACACCTGGTTCATCCGGTGTAAACGACAACCGAGCTACTCCATCAGATGCAGTCACAAAATCCGTACTTCCTATCAGTGTAAAGCGAGGCAATAAAACGGGGGTTGTTTTTGTCTCGCCTGACACGATCTCATCCCATCCCCAAGTAACTCTCTGGAAATCAGCTCGCAGAGGTAGTTCACCATAGGGGTTTTGATCCAGGTGGACTACCTTCACTTCGAAGCCCAGTGATGTCTCTGCCTGTCCAATCAAGCTATCAGGTTGAACACCAATTATGTAATCGGTTAGGTTCACGAACACTTCTGCGCTGGCATTTAGGGTCAATCCAGATTCTTCTTGGGTTATTACGGTTAGAACAAATCGGAAATAACCATCTTCGGTTGCAGTAGGAAATTCCAAAACCAACTCTCCCTGGTTGTCGGTAAATCCCTCCCCCTCGAGTACTGCAGCATGAAAGGGATCAACCAATGGATCAGGTTGTGGGTTCAACCACCTGGTGTCCAATGCACCTACATGGTAGCCGGGAAGATCGAAGGTTGCTGGTTCTTTGTATAGTGCCCACATTATCGGAACTGCTGCAGCTGGAGCACCGAATTTGTGACTTACCTTCACCACAGCCTGGATGCGCTGTCCAGCCAAGGTGTGTTCTTCCGAGATGTTTACAGCCAGTTCGATGCCAGGAACACCCCCAGAGACAACCTGGAATTCCAAACTGGCATCACTGACTTCGTTAATGACCAGGTTGTAATTTCCGGGCTCCATCCCTGGAGGGAGAGTGAACGATCCATTTACTGTCCCAAAATCTGATAACGGCAGGTTGAAGACAGTTATTTCATCGCCGAATTGGTCAACGAGGCTGACAGAAATCAATCCATCTGGTATTTCATTGACATCCAGCAAGGAATAACGTCCATTGTATACCTGTCGAACTACTGCTCGGAAGAAAATCGTCTGTCCGGGCTGGTAGATCGTACGGTCACTATATAAATAAGCCATTGTCTGAGGCGCTTGATAATCGGTTGAGAGCTTGGAATTCCAGCCCTCCAATCCCTGATTCCAGGTGGAGAGTGCCAAACTGAAAATGTCATCACCAGGTTGACCTAATAGTGCATAATAGACGCTTGAAAGGTCTTCAAGAGGGTCAAGCGCTACACTGAAAATCCCATCGGCATCAGTGAGACCACTTCCCAACAATTCCCCATCCTGAGTAAAGATTGAAACAGCTGCCTCGCTTATCAGTTCAAAATTCCTCAGGTCTACTGCCCATATCATCGCATCTTTTACCCCTATTTTCAGCGTCAGATTGACATTACTTGCCTGCACCAGGAAGGGTCTGATGGGATCTTCATTGGATGATTGGTTGAATGCCACCTGATACAACCCGGGAGATAAGGGGGTATCATTCGGTGAAAGTGGGATCTCTATTTTCTCTCTTCGGTTGGGGGATAACTCCAAGTCCTGTTGGAAGGCGATCCGATCTTCTGGGATAAATGATTCAAGAAACGAAAAACCATTCGTAGAAAGCATTTGGGTGAAAACATCCAAGGGCATACTTCCCAGGGAGTATGTGATCTGTTCCAGATTAGTCGCTTCTACAACCAGGCTGGAATCCTGTGGGGTTACAAAGAAAATATCATTCTCCTCAGTTATGAGCAATTCGGGTTCAAGGGGATTTGTGCTGAAATTGAGCACGAAATCGGCGCCCAACCTCCCGCTCCAGGCATCTGGCAGATTAGGTGAGATGATCAATGAGTAGTGGGTTTCTGGGGTAAAGTTACCAGACAGGTGAAGGGTGCGACCACCATCTTCTAATGAAGCATTTAGCCCTTCCACGCGGGGGATTAAGGATACAAACTGCAGGATGTTTCTGGGTTGGATAGGTGCGCTGAAATACACGATCAGGTGTTCGTGGACATCGATCGATTCGTTTTGGGAGGGTTCTACGCCGACAATTTCCAGCGAAGGATTGGTCCTCCAATTTGTTTCGACTGGAGCGTTGATCCTGGTGCCTCCAAGTGTCCTTGCTCCATCAGTCAGGAGAAATGTATAGTTCAGGTCGCGCTTTAAAAAATATCTGGGTTTATAAGAAACTTGGGTGAACTCTTCATTCCAAATAAATTCACCCGGGACTGGCCTGGAATCGGGGTCCAAAAGGATGAGATTTGTCTCCACACTCTCCATATCCATCGGTTGGTTGAACTGCACCATCACCTGCGAATCCAAGCGGACACTTCTTGCACCTGGGGTTGGTGCGATCGAGATCATCTGCAGCGGTAAGGTGGTAAAAGACCATGTATAAGCTTCCTGCAAAGGAGCGCCAGATAGCGACAATAAATCCGGGTCGACGTGAACGGTGTACTCCGTACCACCCTCTAAAGCCGATTCAGGATAGAAGATGTATGTACTGGCATTGATCCATTCACCACGACCTTCAACTTCCGGCAGCAACCAGAATGCAGGGAAATGATCGTCTGAATCTTCGATTGGTCTTATTGGACGGTTGAATCCAGCTACAACCGCGGATGTAGGGGTAACATCAGACGCGTCCGCCTGGGGTATCATCCCAGTGAGCTGCAAATAACCTTCGACATCATAGGTGAGAACCTGTGGTTCAGTCAAAAATAAACCATTCGCGGCCAGCACATTTTCATCAAGAAGAAACTCAATCCGCGATGCTGGCGAGAAAGGCACCTCGGGGATAATCGTCACAGTGGCGTTGTCTTCCCACAAGAACTCTACTGACAGACTCTGCTGGGATGTAATGGCATCCTCCACAGAGACACGATCCATAGATTGATTGAAATACAACGTGATTGGACCATTGGCTGAGATTTCTACGCCTGGCGGAGGGTCGCTTTCTACCAATAATGGGGGTAACCGAGGGGGAGGTGAGGTGGGAGTAGGTGTGATGACAAAGCCCGTTGGTTCAGGAGTCGTCCCTTCTGGTGTAGCAGAAGGTTCTTCTAGTGGGCTGGGAGATGCCCAGGGGAGCGAACAGGCAAGAGAAACAACCAGTAATAATCCAATCACGAGAGCCAGCTTTAAGCCCCCGAATTGACGTCTATTCTTTAGCACCCACTTGGTTCGTTCGAAGTCCATAAACTCACTCATCCTGCCGGAGATGAATATCCAGGATATTTCGACTCATAACGGATTATACACGAAAGGGGCAGGCAGGATGAAAATCGTCAAAAAGGCTCATTCTATCAAAAATGCAGCCCATCAAACGATGCGTTTGAAACCCTTCGGATAACGATCCCTAGCCAGCTCTGCATATTTCTCTTTATAGTAGGTCCATTCCTGTTTTTGCTTCTCGGTAACCTCACCAATCACCTTAGCTGGAACGCCTACTGCGACCTTGCCAGCTTCGATTTCACCACGCACTACCGCTCCTTCACCAATAATCGCCCAATCACCGATTACTGAAAAATCAGTCAGGATAGCACCAACTCCAATGACGGCATTATCGTGCACGGTTGCGTTATGGAGGATACACCCATGACCCAGCTGGACATTGGACCCCACCCTGGTCTCACCTCCATCCCGGGCATGGATAACTACGTTTTCCTGAACGGAGGTTGAATCGCCAATAATAATGCGACCATAATCGCCACGCAAACGAGCACCAACACCAATAAAACAATCCCGTCCAATGATCACATCACCAACGACGTCAGCAGTCTCGGGAACAAAAGTCCCAGCCTCAATTTGTGGTCTTTTTCCTTCAAATTCATATAAAGCCATAGTTCTCTCCGTGCTATCCCAATCCTTGTTCTAAATCTGCGAGAATATCCTCACTATTTTCAATCCCTACCGAATAGCGTACTAAACCATCGCTGATGCCCATTTTCAAACGTTCTGGTGGAGGTACACTCACGTGCGTCATGCTGGCTGGGTGTTGGATCAAGCTGTCCACATTACCCAAGCTGGCAGTCAGTGTAGGCAGTCTGAGGTGATCAATCAATTCTTCAGCAGCTGTTTGCCCGCCCTTGAGCTCGAAGGACAGCATACCCCCAAAATCAAACATCTGTTTACGGGCAATCTCATGTCCAGGATCATTCTCTAACCCGGGGTAATACACTTTCGCGACCTTAGGGTGAGATTGTAAATAGCGCGCTGCGTTCATAGCGTTCTCACAATGTCGCTTCATACGCAGTTCGAAAGTCTTCAATCCAAGGTTAGCAAGCCATGAATCAATGGGGCTGGGCGCGCCTCCCATGGTTTTAAGCACCAAGTGAACCTCCTCTTCAACGTAATCCCGATGAGGGCTGACCACCGCCCCTCCAATGATGACACCATGACCAGAAAGGTACTTTGTTGTCGAGTGCAGAACTACATCCGCTCCTAAAGACAAAGGGCGTTGGCAGTAAGGTGTCGCGAAAGTGTTGTCGATCATTACCCAGGCTCCGAATTGATGAGCCAGATCGACTACCATCTTGATGTCGACAACCAGCATGGTTGGGTTTGCGGGAGTCTCCAGGTAAACCATGGAGGCTTGCGGAGTATCGCGAAAGGCTGCTTCCCAACCTTTTGATGATGTATCCCTGACCCATATGACATTTATCCCCAGTCGAGGGGCTACACTCTGTAAAAAATTATAGGCATTGCTGTACAAAGATGCCTGAGAGAGGATTGTGTCCCCGGCTTTTACTCTAGCTAAGATCGCCGCCGATATTGCTGCCATACCTGATCCAAATGCCCTACCTGCAACCAGATCATCCAAGCTGGATTCCGGTTTTTCTCGCAGTAAGTCCAGACTTTCTAAGAGAGCTACTTTTTTAACATACTGCTCTGGATTAGGATTTGTCGTACGGGTATAACTGTATGCGTGCATCTCGCCTGTATAAATCGCCCGAGCAGTAGCTACGTCTGGGTAGGAGAAGGTTGAAGTTTGAAATATGGGTGTAATATGGGCGTGATGTGGATTTTCTCCTTCCCCATAGTGGGTTACCAAGGTACCCAGACCACGCCACTGAGTATGTTCATTCATTGCTTCCTCCTTGATTGTTATTTTCCAATATTATAGCCTCGAAGACCGCAGATCAATCAAGCAAGGTTCGCTCACGCAGATACGGGTTAGGTGGGAAATTAGTTCCCTTCCACCATCACATCACCCTGACCAGCTGTCTTATTTAGACACTCCTTCAATTTTCGATCCTAAAAAAAGATAGGTTGGCTCAATTCATGCATCTTTTTTCGGATAGAATACATCTATATTCAAATCGTATACATTTGGTAGAATTAAGCGATATGAGCTCGGGAACCCAGAGGCGAATATTAACGTCTAGTTTTTAGACTATTTTTGATAAGGCTTAATTATGAGAACCTATCCAGCCCCCCCCTCAACAGAATATTCGGTTGCAATGTATCGATCGGCCTTTATTATCTCCCAGGTCTTGATCTCCTTGGTGTTCGGTGTAATCATCTTTATCATGCTGGTCGCTGGCTTGATCACTCTATATGAGATATATCACACCGATCAGGTTTACCCAGGCGTCAAGGTTGCGGGTTTCGATCTATCTGGCATGGAGTACGAACAAGCTCAAGCTATCCTGGCAGATAAGGCAGATTTCCCCGAGCGAGGTCGGATTTTATTTCGCGATAATGACCAAATCTGGCTGGCATCTCCAGCTGACTTAGGTTTTAGATTGGATCTGGAAGCAACCCTCAATGCTGCTTTCCAAATAGGTCGCCAGGGGAATTTTCAAACCCGCTTCAAGGAACAATTCGACAGCCTCACTTATGGGAAAAACCTTGCCCCTCAATACGTATTCAACGCACATGTGGCGGAGGAATTTCTACAGGATATTGCGTTAGAGATTGACCGCCCTACCATCGAAGCATCGCTTCACCTCGAGGGAGTTGAGGTAGTTGTCCAAGACAGCCAGGTAGGCAGATCATTGGGTATCTGGGAAACAATTGAAAATCTGACCGTTCAACTGCAATCTTTACGGGATGGAGAAGTCCCACTGGTCATCACAGAGACCCCTCCAATCATATCGGAGGTGGAGGAACAAGCCCAGTTTGCCCATCAAATATTAAGTAACCCGCTCACTTTGAGCGTGCCCAATCCTGACGAGCAGGATAATGGTCCCTGGACATTCTCCCCCGAAGTGGTGGCTGAGATGATGACCATCCAGCGAGTAAATTCCCCAGAAGGCGATCATTACCAGGTCACCTTAGACGCTGGGCTTTTGGAAGACTTCTTGATTGATATCTCACCGCTGTTCGTGCGTGAAAAAGAAAACGCCCGCATGATCTTCGATGATGAGACTCGCCAGCTTCAGTTGTTGGAATCTGCCTCGATTGGCCGGGAATTGGATATTGACGGCACTATTCAGGTTATAAACGAACAACTGGCAGCTGGTGAACACCACGTCGAGCTGCAAATGACATACCTTGAGCCAGATATCGTCGATGATGTCACCGCTGAAGAATTGGGTATTCGCGAATTAG
Organism: Anaerolineales bacterium; assembly: GCA_014859065.1. Lineage (GTDB taxonomy): Bacteria > Chloroflexota > Anaerolineae > Anaerolineales > UBA4823 > Kmv39. Next base: position 2,362 of record JACUUU010000032.1, on the reverse strand, counting down.
TCGGAGAAGCTACCAGCTATTTTTATGGCTCCAGCCGCGAGCGACTTCAGAACATCCGCATCGCGTCTGCTCGGTTCCACGGCCTGATGGTGCCCCCCGGAGCTACTTTCTCGATGGTTGAAGCATTAGGTACCATCAGCTTGGATGAAGGATACGCTGAAGCGTTGATTATTTACGCTGGTCGAACCATACAAGGTGTGGGCGGTGGAGTTTGCCAGGTTTCCACCACCCTTTTCCGCACAATCTTCATGAGCGGATACCCGATTGTTGAACGCCACCCGCACGCGTATAGAGTCCGATTTTACGAACAAACCCCGGACGGACGTTATGATTCAAGCCTGGCTGGGTTGGATGCAGCCGTTTATGTCCCTATAGTTGATCTGAAATTCAAGAATGATTCCCCCAACTGGTTATTGATGGAAACCTATGTGCGTGCTGATGGAAATGCGTTAACGTGGAAGTTCTACTCAACCTCTGATGGTCGCAGCGTTGAATGGTCATCCACAGGGTTGAGAAACATTAAACCACCACCCGACCCTCTTTATGAGGAAAATCCAGATTTACAAGCCGGGGAAATAAAACAGGTGGACTGGGCGGTGGAAGGCGCGGAGGTAACCATCACCCGCAATGTCATGCGCGATGGTGAAGTATATCTAACAGACACAATTTACACCCGCTACCTACCCTGGAAAGCTGTATATCAATATGGACCTGGTACCGAAGGAATGCCTCCTGACCAGGATAATGGAAATGGGGAAGAATGACATCTCCAAACCAGCAGTGGTAAAATGACCCTTGACAAATCACCAATTATATAAATCAGGAGCTCATTCATGGTCAGTCAAGAATTACTCGATATCCTGCGTTGTCCTGCTTGTGTACGTGAGAAAGACGGCCTATTAGATTACTACAAAGAGACCTGGTTGATCTGCCAGGATTGCAGCCGTAAATACCCAATTCGGGAAGATATTCCCGTCATGTTGATCGATGAGGGGGATAAATGGATACAGGTCAAAGCCGAGGATTTGCCCATCCCCCCTCCCGGCTGAGAATTATGAACGCGAACGATCTGCCGCGCTTACGTTCTCTCCTTACCAGCGGGGATGACGACCTGGCAGAAGGTGCTGTCAACCAGCTCGCCTCTCTTGGCAGGCAATCTCTTCCACTACTGACAGAAATGCTCTCAACAGCGGATGCCGATGCGCGCTGGTGGGCAACTCGAGCTTTGAGTGAGATCAACGACCCACGGGTTGTCCCTCTGCTGTTGGAAAGGCTTAACGACGCGGACGAATCGGTTCGTCACTGCGCGCTGGTAGCATTACGCTTGCAACCAGCACCTGAAGCGGTAGGACATCTTGTCAAGCTGTTGGGGAATCGCGACCGCCTGCTCGCTCATCTGGCAGCGGATGCCTTAATCGCAATCGAGAAAGCAGCTGTTCCAGCCCTGGTTGATTCAGCGAGAAATCAGTCGCAGGCTGCTCGCCTGGAAGCTATGCGTGCTCTTGCCCGCATTGGTGACCCCGCCTCAATCCCCATCCTTTTTGCAGCCTATGAGGAACAATCAGCCTTGATGGAATTCTGGGCTGATGAGGGTTTAGAACGCATGGGGGTTGGCATGGTCTTCTATAAGCCCTAAGAAGATTATGAGTTCCCCAAACCTGCCCATGACCTAATCTGCAGAATAAACCAAACAACCTCCAGCATTGAACGACGCGTTGGACCTAACTCAACGCCCATATTAACCATAAGCCAATCATCAGACTGCCGATGATGAATTTTGCCCCCACAGATAACAGCCAACCAATTGCCAGTCCTCGGGTGGCTACCCATGCTTTCCCCATATCACGCACACGCTGAAATTCGAGCAGCAGCACAGCCAGCGGGGCAGCAATTAACCCTCCGATTGGGGGGAATAACAAGGTGCCCGCAATCCCAGCAACCAGCGCAACCAAGATAGAAACCCACGAGGCACCACCCCGCCGCGCCCCTGCTCCCATTAAGATATTATCAACCGTAACCCCAGGGATGAGGGCTAAAGTGATGATTATGAAGATCAATAAGCCTGGTGGTTCAAAGCTGGTTAAGAGTCCATATCCTAAAGCTGCCAACCAGATCACCAGTACCCCGGGGAAGATAGGAATAATCACCCCCACCAGGCCAATCAGCATGACGATCAATGTAAGCGTAAAGATGGTTGTATTGATCCAAGGATGCACTTTATCCCTCCGGCTGAATCACTTCTATACCACCCATCCAGGGACGCAGGACTTCAGGCACAATTACAGATCCATCTTCCTGTTGGTAGTTTTCGAGCACCGCGATCAAGGTGCGCGGTAAACCCAACCCGGATCCATTCAGGGTA
>JACUUU010000031.1 GCA_014859065.1 Anaerolineales bacterium | reverse complement strand
GCTGCTTTGAATTCTCCAGTCACTGTATTGCATGGAGTCGGGGTACGCCATGGTGAAACCTTGAACCGACTGGGTTTGGCTACTTTGGGCGATATGCTCTACCACTTCCCGCGCCGCTACGATGACTATTCACAGCTTAAGCCCATAAACCGCCTTGCTTACAATGAAGAGGTGACAGTCATCGGGACTATCGAAAATGTTTCCAAACGCAGCGCGCGCAACAAGCGCATGACCATTACGGAAGCAGTTCTTTCAGATGGAAGCGACTCTCTGCTCCTGACCTGGTTTAACCAACCCTGGATCGAACAGCGCCTGCGCAAAGGATCTCAGGTGGTCGTCTCCGGCAAAGTTGACCAATATCTTGGTCGCAAGGTGATGAATAACCCAGAAACCGAGCCGGTCGAGCAGCAAAATCTGCATACCAACCGCATTGTCCCCATTTACCCGCTTACAGCTAAAATAACCCAACGCTGGCTGCGGCGTTTGATGTATCAGGTTGTAAGTTATTGGGCGCCGCGCGTGCAGGACCCCCTACCAATTAGCCTGCGACGCGCTGCTGAACTGCTGGAATTGCCAGATGCGCTGCTGCAAATCCATTTCCCTGAATCATGGGATCAGTTGAAAGCCGCACGCTATCGCCTTGCATTTGAAGAAGTTTTCCTGCTCCAACTTGGGCTGCTCCAACAAAAACGCAACTGGCAGAGCCGCACCGCAAGGATTTTTGATACTTCTGATCGATGGCTCAGCGAACAGGAATCTCATCTGCCCTTTGAGTTAACTGCAGCTCAAAAACGCGCCATCAACGATATAATCACGGACCTCGCCAGCGGGCGACCGATGAACCGTTTGCTTGAAGGAGATGTTGGTTCCGGCAAAACCGTTGTGGCTGCCCTGGCGATCACATTGATCGTCCAACACGGCGCTCAAGCTGCATTGATGGCGCCTACCAGTATCCTGGCTGAGCAGCATTATCGCAGTCTAGGGAAACTGCTGGTCGAGTCTGGCAAGGTGGTCACCGAAAACGAGATCAAACTGATGATCGGTGCTACCCCTGAAGCTGAAAAACAGGCTATTCGAGAAGGGTTAGCTGATGGGAGAATCAAAATCCTGATCGGCACCCATGCCCTTATCGAGGATCCAGTGGTTTTTTCAAATTTGCAGCTGGCAATTGTAGATGAACAGCACCGCTTCGGGGTTCAGCAACGCGCCGCTCTGCGCAACAAAGGAGATAACCCTCACCTGCTGGTCATGACTGCCACCCCCATACCGCGCTCGTTGGCGCTTTGTGTTTACGGGGATCTGGATTTATCCGTGATGGACGAGATGCCGCCTGGTCGCCAGGAAGTAAGCACGCATATCCTATCTCCCATCAACCGTGAGCGAGCTTATTCGCTGATCCGCAAAGAAGTCGAACATGGACACCAGGTTTTTATCATTTACCCCCTGGTTGAAGGTGGCGAAAATATCGACGCCAACGGTAAAGCTGCTGTAGAAGAACACCAACGATTACAGAACGATGTCTTCCCAGAATTGAAATTAGGTCTCCTGCACGGCCGCTTGAAACCAGAGGAGAAAGAACTGGTTATGACTCGCTTTCGCGACCAGGAAATCCAGGTGATGGTCTCCACATCAGTCGTAGAAGTCGGCGTAGACATCCCCAATGCTACGGTGATGCTGGTCGAAGGCGCCAACCGTTTTGGTCTGGCGCAGTTACACCAATTTCGCGGTCGCGTTGGTCGCGGCCAGGAAAAAGCATACTGCCTGTTGGTCCCTGACACCCAGGATGCCTTTGAAAACGAACGCCTGGCAGCAATGCAAAGGACAAATGATGGCTTTGTTTTGGCAAATATAGATCTGGAACTGCGCGGTCCTGGTGATTTTCTTGGGACTCGTCAATCTGGCTTTGTCGAGCTGCGCATGGCAAATCTGACCGATGTCCAGCTAATCGAAAAAGCTCGCTCAGCAGCGAAAACGATCTTCGAACATGATCCCGAACTAACCTTGGCAGATCACACACAGCTGCGGTCTGCTCTGAGGCGCTTCTGGAAGGATGGAGGGGACATCAGCTGAGCAGATCAAGGAATCATCAACCAAGAGACCAGAAGCAAGAGATTGCATGGTCTGAATATTGCACCCCAAAATGTGAGGAACTATGGTTCGAGCTGTTTATCCGGGTACATTTGATCCCATCCACTTTGGTCACATCGCGATTGCAAAAAGGGCAGCCAGGCTTTTCGATGAGGTTGTCGTAGCAGTTTACGACCGCCCGTTGAAAACCCTGCTGTTCTCCCCTGAAGAACGAATAGAGCTGGCGCGCCTCTCTTTCAACGATAAAGCGAATCTAAAAGTGATGGGTTTTAACGGCTTGTTGGTGGAATTTTGCCGCAAAATCGATGCCCAAGTTATCGTGCGCGGTCTGCGCGTCTTCTCTGATTTTGAATATGAGTTCCGCATGGCATTAGCCAATCACCGCCTGGCACCTGAGATTGAGGTGGTCGCTTTCATCACCAATGAGGAGCATACCTTCCTCTCAGGGTCAACGGTTCGGGAGATCGCCTCACTCAATGGTGATGTCAGCAGTATGGTGCCATTTCATGTTGTCGAAGCGCTGCAGCTGCGCTTCCGTGAATTGGGGGATGGACAGCAAATCGTCCCGGCAACATCCATGCGAGATTGACCAGCTGTTCCAGACACAGGATTGCTGGTAAATTATCGTTGGTGATTTATTATTAGATAGAATTTTATGTGTCGAATGTACGTCAAACGGGAAAATATTAAGAAACTGTTGACGATTTTTCTTAATCCGTGTAACCTTAATGACACAGCAGATTATCAAGAATCCCGCGTCTGCGGAGGAATTAAATGGACATCCTGCACCTGATCGACCGCCTGGAAGAGCTCTTTAATGAGAGTCGCCCGATACCCTTCACTCATAATGTTATTGTTGATGAAGATCGCATGCTTGACCTGATTGATCAAATGCGTGTGGCGATCCCTGAAGAAGTACGAAAGTCCCAGCAGCTGCTTTCCCAAAGAGATCGCGTGTTAGCCCAGGCACAAGAAGAAGCTAACCGGACGCTTGCACTCGCTCGAGAAAAGAGCGAGCAGATGATCGAGCGCGACGCCCTGGTTCAATCCGCCCAAAAACGCGCCGAGCAAATCGTTGCCCAAATCCGAGAAGATGCTGAAGATACCCGTCGGGAGACAGATAAATATGTGGTTGAGACGTTGACTCACCTGGAGATGGAATTGGAACGCTTCCTGAACCAAATCCGCAATGGGATCAATGCCCTGCAGGAGCAGCAAGTAATAGAGGAGGAAAGTTCTTAACTGCTGCAAATTATTATTAAGAACCCAACATCTCCAGGCTCAAGCCCGATCTAATCGTTCATCCAGATATCTTGATGCGTCCATGGATTAGTTTTTCCACCCGATCATTTCTCAAAGAAGCTTTCAATTTAAAACATTACAGCCTGTTCGATCTTCTTCACGGTTACATTTACGCTCGCTGGCCTTATCTTTACATTGGCGTTGGAACCGGAGAACATCATCTGGCGAAGACCTATTTATATTTCAGCCAGCTTTGGAAGCGCTTATCAGGCAATAATACACAGCCAACCAAAAGCTCCCTTCAACCTGACCGACCAACAATTGCCGATGGATATCACGGTAAAGTTGTCCCTTTCGAATCAGCATCTCGTCTGGTGACCGTAAAGCAAGAGATTTCCCTAAAAAATCTCGAGCAGATAATCCCTTACAGCCGGGCGCGAGACATTATCCTTAAACACCCCGACCATATCGTCGCGCTTGATTGTCCCTGCCGCGCCTCGCGCCCCAATCCTTGCCTGCCGTTAGATGTCTGTCTGGTGGTCGGAGAACCCTTCGCCAGTTTTGTAAGTGAACACCACCCTCAGCGATCGCGTTGGATTTCTCAAGATGAGGCTGTCGAAATCTTGTCCAAGGAACGTGAGCGTGGGCACGTCCACCACGCCTTCTTTAAAGATGCGATGTTGGGTAGGTTCTATGCCATCTGTAACTGCTGCAGCTGCTGTTGTGGGGCGATGCGCGCTCACGCCGATGGAACGCCCATGCTGGCTTCATCCGGGTTTATCAGCACTCTCGATGAAGCTCTCTGCATTGGCTGTGGAGACTGCATCGATGCCTGCCAATTCTTTGCGCTCACCACCATCGATGGAGCAGCTTATGTCGATCAGGATAATTGCATGGGTTGTGGCGTTTGTGTCTCGCACTGCTTACAAGGTGCCCTTTCATTGAAAAAAGCGCCATCCAGGGGCGAACCACTCGACATTCAAGAACTTATCTCCAGGTTGAATTGAACTTCATATATTTGCAGAGGTGTAGTATATTTACGCTGTTAACGCCTTTGGTGAACCAGACGTGAGTCTGGGATTTGAAGGCTTATCAGACAATACCATTTCTTAGGAGACAACATTATGAAGGTTCTTGTTACTGGGGGAGCAGGGTTTATCGGTTCACATGTCGTCGATGTGTTGATCGAAGCAGGACATCAGGTATCCATTATCGATAATCTTTGGGAACACGGGGGTGGCCGCATAGAAAACGTAAATACCCAGGCACATTTCTACCAGCTTGATATCCGCGATAAGGACATTGCCAAGATTTTCGAGCAGGAACGACCAGATGCAGTTTGCCATCTTGCCGCTCAGCACAGCGTCAAAATTTCTACGGATGACCCGACATACGATGCTCAGGTGAATGTTCTCGGCATGATCAATCTATTGGAATGCGCAGTCAAGTTTGGCACCCAAAAAATAGTCTATGCATCATCAGGTGCAACGTATGGCAGCGTAGACCGGATGCCAGTGGATGAGAACACTCCCCAAAACCCCCAATCCCCATACGGGATCACAAAGCTGGCAGGTGAACATTATCTGCGCTACTGGAATGATATGTTCGCTCTAGATTACACCTCCCTGAGGTTTGGCAACGTTTACGGTCCCCGCCAGGACCCTACCGGTGAAGCCGGTGTGATTGCCATTTTCGCTCGCGCCATCCTGTTAGGAGAAAAGATACGCATCGACTGGGATGGCGAGCAGCAAAAAGATTATGTCTATGTCCGTGATGTAGCCAATGCAAACCTTTTAGCACTTGAACAGGGGAGTTGCGAAGCTTACTGCATTGCTACCGGCGCCGGCACTTCGGTAAACAGTTTGTACCGTAAACTAGTCGGCATCGTCGGTCATGAAGTCGAAACTTACTCAGCGCCTAAACGCCCCGGCGATATCTACCTGACATATTTTGATAATCGAAAAGCTGCGCAAGGACTCGGCTGGATACCACAAACCAGCCTCGACGAGGGTCTCAAGCTAACCGTCGATTATTTTCGTGAAAATTTGAAACCGTGAAATTTTCTCATGCTGTAATTCGAAAACCGGGTCGAAATTTTTCGCTTGGGCTCACCACCCGCAGCCTGGGTATCCCAGATTACGAATTGATGCTGAACCAGCATGACGCCTACGTTCAGACGCTTGCATCGCTCGGTTTAGATATAACTGTCTTAGATCCGCTTCCAGATTACCCGGATGCTTACTTTGTCGAGGATACCGCCGTAGTAACCCCGCGAGTAGCTGTGATCACCCGACCAGGGGCAGAGTCCAGGCAGGGTGAAGAAGACAGCATCGAGCCAGTCCTGAGCCGCTTTCGCAGAACGATCCGCATCCAACCACCTGGAACAGTCGACGGTGGGGATGTGCTCATGGTAGGAGAGCATTTTTTCGTCGGTATATCAAAACGCACCAACCAGAATGGCGCCTCCCAGCTGGGCGCAATCCTAGATCGCTTTGGTTATTCCTGGACTGCTATCCCGGTGCGGACTGGCTTGCACTTGAAATCCAGCCTGAGCCTGGTTAGCCCAGATACGTTGCTCATCACCGCTGCATTGGCTGAGCATGAGGCTTTCAGGGATTTCCATAAGATCATGCTGGATCAAGACGAAGAGCTGGCTGCCAATACTTTGTGGATCAACCAGGCGCTGGTCGTGCCAGCAGGATTTCCACACACACACTCAAAGCTCGAGAAATTGGGCTTGAGGCTTATCGATCTGGATATGAGCGAAGCCCGTAAAATGGATGGCGGCTTGAGCTGCATGTCGCTGCGGTTCTAGGAGTTGATTGATGAACATATCCAGGCGTTTTCGGGATCCAATCAGTGGGTTAAGTCATTTATTCACTGCGGTATTTGCAGTTTTCGGATTAGTAGCCTTACTCATCTTTGGTTGGGGTCAAACTGGTAAAACCATATCACTGCTCATCTACGGATTGAGCCTCATGTTGATGTTTTCAGCCAGCGCTGCATATCATCTGTATAATGGATCACCCCAAGGGATCCAGCTACTGCGCAAGCTCGACCATACAGCTATCTACCTCTTAATTGCCGGTACCTACACACCAATCAGCTACAACCTGTTCGGAGGGTTCTGGCAGTGGGGTTTACTCTTGATCATCTGGTTGCTGGCATTAGCCGGCATCATCACCAAATTATTCGTCATCGATGCTCCCCGTTGGTTAACTGCCGGTCTCTACCTGTGTATGGGTTGGCTGGCAATATTGGGTCTGCGTGAGATGATCATTTCACTGCCTCCTGGTGGGTTGACCTGGCTCCTGCTGGGTGGAGCATTTTATACACTCGGCGCGGTGATCTACATCACTAAAACCTTCGACTTATATCCGGGTGTTTTTGGTTTCCACGAAGTCTGGCATATCTTCGTCATCCTGGGAGCCCTCAGCCACTATATCCTGATCTTGATCTATGTAGCCCTGCCAGGAGGGGGTTAATCGATTGTGCTGGAGTTACACTGCTGTTTTGGTATACCTGCAGCGAGGGGCACAGATCCTGACTTATAGATGCTTTGTAATTCTATAGAGGTGTGATCTATGGCCAACCAAAAGCACCATGCTGCTCCAACAAATGACGGATGGACAACCCTGTTTGAAGAATACGTTCGGCATGATGATATTGATAAAGCCCTCGATATCCTAACCAATCTTGCCAGCTCTTCCCCGGCTGCTCCAGCAAGTTACAAATTCAGAGCGCTCGAGATAATCGATAACCATCTTCCTGATCCCAACCAAGCCCGTGTTTGGTTGCACCACCTGTTAGACAGTCATAGCCCTTCAGTGCGTGATCTAGGAGCATTACTGGCAGAAAATCTGGTTCCCCTTATTTATCCTCACTCCCCACAGGAAGTGGTAGAAATCCTGACACGCATCGCTGATGACCAAAATTGGGAAGTACGGGAGAGCGCCGGTCACGTCTTCTCGCAGCTGCTAAAGTCGGTTCCCGCCGATGCTTTTCCCCTTCTAGAGCAGTGGGTAAGCCACCCATCTGAGAACCTCCGTCGTGCAGCAGTCATAACCATCAAAAAAGTTGCCAAAGAACGCCGACCAGAGTGGGGAGTGCAGTTATTGGATTTAATCGAACCGCTGTTGAGCGATCATAGCATCTATGTGCGCAAGAACCTGGGTGCCTTCGCAATTGGAGATGGCCTGCTCCGTTATTATCCCGAATTAACCCTGGAGCGGCTTCGAATTTGGGCAACCTGGGTAGACGAGCAGGTACGCTGGAGCGTAGCCATGGTCTTCAGTGCTGCTGAAGGTGCTAAACATATGGATGAAGCCATTAACATACTCGATCGGCTAGCAAGAGATGAGCGCCGTTATGTCTGGAGGGCAGTGGCAAGCGCCATGCGCAGCCTGGGGCGCAGGTCTCCTGAACGAATAATGCCTGTGCTCAAACGTTGGCTGGAAGATCCAACGCGGTCCTCGCCGGCGCAAGTCGCCCTAAAATACCTGACCTAAACCTGTGGTAATGGAAAACCATCTCAATGAATTACTGCAAGACCGGGTCACTAACCTGGTTGTCTTGCGCCAGAGACCTGGACATACCGTTTACCGTGTTTTCACCACCAGGAGCTCTTATATCCTCAAGTGGTTCAATAACGAGCATGACGCTCTCGAACTGCAAGTTTATGCTTTGCTAAGTGGTTGCCATGTCCCTACCTTGCCGGTGTATGGACAGACCAGCCGAGCACTGCTGCTAGAAGACTTAAACGCCAGTCCCCTCTGGCGACTGGCGCATGCAAGAGATATGGAAAGCGAACCAACCGCATTGGCATTGACGGATTGGTACCGCAGTTTGCAACAGGCTGGTCGCGAGACCTTATCAGATAATAACCAAGCCCTGTCATTCCTGAAGAGAGAAATCGACGACCTTGACCCTACGTCACTCCTGTCTACAGGAAAAAGACTGGGGTTGGCTCACCTGCCGGTATGGGAGTTGGCCATGGAATCCATCGACACGCTCACTTCTATCTACCGCTCCCTCCCCCACACTTTCAATTACAACGACTTTGCAGCCGAAAATCTGGCTTTATCACCGCTTGACAGCAACCCTTTACGGGCAGTCGTTTTCGATTACGATTGTTTCGGCCTCGGTCTGGCATACATCGACTGGCGCAATGTTATTTATGGGCTCAAAGGCCAAGCACGAGAGGCGTTCGCTCATGCCTACGGAGAGATAAGTCGTTCAGAGAAGATCATCGATGAACCTCTCAGCCTGCTTTACAACCTGGTGGTTGCCTCCACCCACCAGGAGTTCCCAGATTGGGCAAAACTCAGTATGAAATCCGTCATCAATGGAGACCTGGAAATCCAAATCCGGATTGCCTTAGGAGATTTGCCTTCCACAGCCTTGTTTTCGGATAAAGTGAAATGACAATTCACCCTTGGTTGTGATTCTTCAAGAGTATGTTATAAAAGAGCTTTATGAAGAGCGAAATAATTCCAGGTCCTGCTTACCGTATCCACACACCTCGTCTTGTTCTGCGCTGTTGGAACCCAGTTGATGCCCATCTTCTCAAGCCTGCCATTGACGAAAACCTCGAACACTAGAATGATCTGATGCTTGCATAATCAAACCCAGATCTGCGAAACATTTATCGATATATGGGGTTAATTACTCTAAATACTCATGTTACAATTCGCAGCAATGAAATCGTATAAAGGAGGATACACCAATGGCAGCCCCAGTGGCAATAGTTACCGACAGCACCTGTTCGATCCCTAAGGAGTATCTGGAAAAATACAAGATCTGCGTTATCCCCCAAATTCTAATTTGGGAAGGCGAGACCCTGCTGGACGGGATCGACATTCAAGTTACTGATTTCTACAATCGCCTGGCTCAGAGCAACAGCAATCCCACTACATCACAAGCTACAATTGCAAGCTTCAAGAAGGTCTTTGACGAGGTTCTCGAGGAGGGCTACGACATCCTTGCCATTTTGATCTCTCAGAAACTATCGGGCACGATCGAATCTGCTAACCAGGCGAAAGTGCTGTTACCGGATGCACCGATCGAAATTGTGGATTCAAATTCAATATCGATGGCTATGGGATTTCAAATATTATCTGTGGCGTACGCAGCCAGCGAAGGTGCTTCTCTCAGTGAATGCAAGCTCCTTGCTGAAAAAGCCATCCCTCATACCGGTGTGGCCATTGCGGTGGACACCCTGGAATACTTGCACCGCGGCGGGCGTATCGGTGGTGGCGCCCGCTTCCTGGGTACTGCCCTGAATATCAAACCAATCCTTGAAGTCGTTGATGGGCGCGTGGAGCCAGTTGAAAGGGTGCGCACCCGCAAGAAATCCTTATCTCGTCTGGTTGACCTGATCGCAGAACGGGTTGGAGATCGAAAACCAGTCCGATTAGCTGGTTTGCACGCCAATGCTCCTGAAGATGCCCGAGGACTGCTTGAGATGGCTGTTGGGCGGTTGGATTCGGTCGAACAGGTATTTACTGAAGTTAGCCCGGTGGTCGGTGCCCACGCTGGGCCTGGAACAGTGGGGCTTGCATATATGGCAGGGATCTAAGCCATCAGGTAAGAACTACAACTTAATACCTTTGTTATCCATCCCAAAGAGTGGATGGTTTGAATTCCTGCTCCGGTAAGACGCCGATGACCTGAAGTTTAGAAGGTTGATATCACCAGCTGAATTACAGGACAAAAGTTTGCTGCATAAAGTTTGGCTGGCTTACTAACCCACACAGGCAGGTAACAATTCAGCTTAATTTGGTGCCAACAACTTTGATTTGAAGATCACTTCAGCCTAAGAGTTAATCAAAGCAAATTGTGCAAATTCTGCGGGATGCCTGCTTAAGCAACTAAAGTTTCTCATTAATTAGACCGATTAAAGCAAAATAGGGGGTTATTCAATACGTTGTTAGGGTATTTCCCCATTCAATTTTAAGCAACTCTAAGGCATTATTGGGAAGTAGTGATGAAATTTATTCTTAATAACCTGTCTACTTTGGTCAATCATCGAAACACCTGAACTACATTTTGCGCATCAGACAGGAATAACTTTCTCAATGGGAGGTTTACAATGATCGAAACAATTTTAGCGTCATTGCTTATTCTTTTGCTCATTGAGGCATTTCCCGTAATGCCTAACGGAATGAGACGGGGGTACCTCAGGTATGCTTCCGCTGTGGTGGCCGCATCCAGATCCCGTTAATTTTGATCGTATTATTATTGCAAAATCGAATAGAAAATGCAACTTGTTTATTGAATAAGAGGCAGTATTTTTAGTCACAGAAAAGGAGACCATAAATGAATATGAATCTATTAGAAGCTAAATGGAAACAACTAAGGGGCAAAGCAAAGCAGAAGTGGGGTGATCTCACCGACGATGATCTGGATCGGATTGAAGGTCGCTACGAGGAGCTGGTGGGTCTGGTGCAGGAAAAATACAACCGCACCCGCGAAGAAGCCGAGCAAGAAGTCCGCGAGTTTATGAATAATCTTTAAGAACATCACTCAATATTAAATCACCTTGATAAAACCACTCCGGCCGTCTATGGTCGGTGTGGTTTGATGTAAAACCCATCCAATGTCTCTACTTCATTTGCCTGTTTTCAAGCCTCGCCAGATTGTAGCTGCAACCTTGATAGTAATTGCTATAATCCTGGCTTTTTGGCTTCTTTTCCGCTTTCACCAGGTGCTGATATTCTTTTTTGCTGCCTTGGTGATCAGCACCGCCATCCAACCAGTGATCCGTTGGCTACATAAATTTGGCGTTTCCCGATCAGTAAGCGTGGTGGCAGTCTACTTGTTTTTCCTAGCATTATTTGTGGGATTTATCTGGCTGTTTACCCCATTGGCTATCTCACAAACGACAAACCTGGCTGCAACCCTTCCTGATCTGTATGCTGAAGGGCGCCAGTCTATGCTCCAAAACCCCAGTTTCTTTATCTGGCGTTTAGGATTATTGCTGCCAGAGCAGTTGCAGGTTGTGGGACTGGCACCATTCGAAAATGGCGATGTGGAGACAGCCATCCAACGTTGTCCTTATTTTCCTTGCCCAGAAAATCGCACATCCCATGGTTTTATACCCTCGCGATCCGATATTTCGGTTTAATCTTCAAGTGCTTGTTTGAGATCTTGTATCAAATCGTCGATATGTTCCAGTCCTACAGACAGGCGCACCAATCCTGGGTCAACCCTCAATGCAGATTCAGATGTAGATGCATGCGTCATAGCGGCTGGCAGTTCGATCAGCGATTCTACCCCTCCCAACGATTCAGCCAGAGCGAAGATTCTGGTGCTTTCAACAACTTTTCGAGCTTCCTGCTCGCCTCCTTTTAATATAAAGGAAAGCATACCGCCTCCAAATTTCATCTGCTGTCTGGCAACCTCACTCTGCGGGTGGGATTGAAGGAAAGGATATTTACAGCGTTGCACACGTGGATGGGATGACAGAAATTCAGCGACAGCGGCTGCATTGCTTGAATGCCGTTCCATCCTCACTGCCAGCGTTTTGATCCCTCGCAGGACTAGGAAACAATCCAGCGGTCCCGGCACCGGGCCGACAGCGTTCTGTAAGAAAGCTAAACGCTCATATACAGCTTCATGGCGGGTTACTACCGCCCCGCCCACTACGTCCGAATGTCCTCCCAAATACTTGGTCGTCGAATGCAGCACAATATCGGCTCCCAGTTCTAGAGGCTGCTGCAGGTAAGGCGTGGCAAATGTGTTATCGACCACCAGGAAGGGATGCCCCAAACCCACATCACCCGAATCCAGGCTGTGCTCCCTGGCGATTCCAGCAACTGTGCTTATATCGGTCACATTCAAGAGAGGGTTGGTGGGCGTTTCTAGCCACACCATGCGTGTCTCGGGCTTGAGAGACTGGCGCACCTGCTCCAGATCGGTCGTATCAATATAGGAAAAGGTCAAACCAAACCGGCGGAATTCTTTATCAAACAAGCGGAAGGTACCACCATAAACATCATTCCCAGCCAATACATGGTCACCTGGCGCGAGCAGGCGCAGAACGATATCCGTAGCGGCCATTCCAGACGCGAACGCCAGCCCATACTCCCCCCCTTCAAGCGCTGCCAGGCACGTTTCTAAGGCTGTGCGGGTCGGGTTTCCGGTGCGCGAATATTCATAACCACGAGGCTTTCCAACTGCATCCTGGACGTATGTAGAAGTCTGGTAAATTGGTGTCATGATTGCTCCGGTGGTGCGGTCTGCCGCCTGCCCGGCATGGATTGCCATCGTCTCGAAATGATCTTTACTCAAAGCTGCCTCCTGTGATTTATTTTTCCAATATAATCCTGTTTTATGGGCAAACTGCCTGATTAAACTCTAATGAATAATAACGTATTAGCTGGAACATCCCATGAAATATCTGTCTGGCTTATTTTCCAATTTGCTGCTGAGTTGGCGAAATGCTGTATTGCAGGCAAGCATTATAATAGATTTGGGCGCACCTGGATTCGAAGTAAATTCTTTTTCCAAGTCTTCATCGGCGCGGTGTTTTACACCTTTGCCTGGCATGGGGAAGTTGAACGCTCAGAAAATCGAATATAAAATCTGGTAGGTTGTAGTAGAATCAGCCATTGACAGTTTAATCCTTGGGACTAGTCGCCGAGCGTAGCGGTTACATCCCAAGGAATTCTTTTATGAGACGGCGCTTAAACCATAAGAAGGTAAGCGTTGCAGGTATTCAAATGGACTTGGAAGACCGCTTGACAACCGCTGAAAATGTGGAGATCTCTAGCCTAACGCGTACCCGTGCGATTGCTGAGGGTCTGGTAGCTAACCTGATCTGGGCATCCTCTTTTGTTTTGGTAAAAATTGCTTTGGAAGAGATTGGCCCATTGACTGCTGCAGGCATGCGTTTCTTCTCTGCCTTCCTCATTTTGTTCCCCTTCATGCTGCGTAGCAAGAACATTGTCCTACCGCGCTCGGGGAGGGTATGGTTACGTCTGTTCCTGATTGGATTGAGCTCTTACACCATCGGGAATGGAGCACTTTTCTGGGGTTTAATTTACCTGCCGGCAGTGACGGCTTCCTTCTTAATGAGCTTACTTCCGCTCATGATCATGTTTGCTGGCAGCGTCTGGTTGCGGGAAACTCCAAGTCGCTGGCAAATAATGGGTGTTTTCGTCGGGCTCTCTGGCAGCGCTTTATTTTTCTCACCTGGCTTAGAAGCGGGAGAACCACTAGGGGTGGCTTTAGTCGGTGTTGCTCTAATTGCCTTTATGATATTCGGTATCTTAGGGCGAGAAATAGCCCGTGACCGCGTAGTGGATACGCTCACCCTGACCGCTATCCCGTTAGCGTTTGGCGGAGGTTTGTTGTTGTTGATCGGTTTGATCGTAGAGGGCTTGCCAAGCTTTTCACCCATTACCTGGCTGATCATCCTCTGGTTAGCATTAATCAACACCGCGTTTGCTTATTTCATCTATAACCGCTCTCTACAATTTCTCACCGCCTTGGAGATGAATGTCCTGCTCAATCTCCTGCCTTTTGCTACAGCACTGCTTGCCTGGATATTACTTGGTGAAACGCTGATCTTTATCCAGATATTGGGTATGATTGTGGTGGTTACTGGCGTCATTTTTGTCCAGGCAAGGTCAATTTAAGATGGTCATTCAGATAACACCCAATATTAGCATTTCTGAAGCAGAGATCGAAGAATCTTTTATACGCACGGGAGGTCCTGGAGGGCAGAAGGTCAACAAGACTTCAACGGGGGTGCAAATCCGCTTCGATGCAGTGGGTTCTCCTTCGCTCCCCGAAGATGTCCGTGCACGGCTGAAGAGGATTGCAGGCAATCGCATGACCAAAGACGGGCAGCTGATTATCGAAGCCACTCGCTTCCGCACCCAGGAACGTAACCGCCAGGACGCCCTCGAAAGGTTAATTGACTTAATCCGGCAAGCTGCCCGCAGACCGAAATCTCGCCGCAAGACAGCCCCTTCACCAGAAGTACACCGTCGCCGCCTACAGGCGAAACGGCATCGTGCCAGGATTAAAGCCGATCGCAGGAGAATTCAACCCGGTGATGAGCAATAAAGATCCAAACCCTGGATAAGCTAGAGTTCCCTTTCGGGTTTTACAAAACGCGCTTCAATAATTCGATCGACAACTCCGGGGAAGAGAGCATTAGCGAGAATAGCAAAACGCATATACCAGGGCAGGATGATCGATCGCCGTGGTCTTTGGACGGCGCTCAGAACTGCCCGCGCCACATGTTCAGCATCCATGCGCAACGCTTTGGGTGTCCCAATGCCCGTCTTACGCTTCGACCCAGTATGCTGGGTGAATTCAGTATTGACCGCACCTGGGTAAATACCGGTCACCTTGATGCCGTGCACACCTACTTCTCTGCGCAGTGATTCTGTGAAACCCCGCACAGCAAACTTGCAAGCCGCGTACACAGAGTATGTCGGCGTGGCGATGAAGCTGGCAAGCGAAGCCATGTTGATAACATGTCCTGAACGACGTGCGATCATATGGGGCAACACCGCCCTGGTCATCTGCACCACGGCCAGCACGTTCACCTTCACCTGTGCCTCGATATCCTCACTAGGGTTCAGTTCTTCAAGCCAGTTCAACCTGCCAAAACCGGCGTTGTTTACGAGCACATCGATTTGCCCGAAGCGATCTAAAGTGACTTCCACTAAATTGTGGATCTCGTCCAGGTTGGAAACGTCAGTCGTTACCGGTAATGCTTCTCCCCCACGCTGCTGGATTTCATCGGCAAGCGATTTGAGCCGCTCAAAACGCCGCGCTGCCAGTGATAGGCGGTAACCACGGCTGGCAAATAAGCGTGCGCTGGCTTCTCCTATCCCAGAGGATGCGCCGGTTATTATGATGATAGGTTTGTCGCTCATGGTTAAATCCTGGACAGCATTTATAAACCCAATATCGAGAAAAAATTACTTATAGATAATAAGGTTACCTCCATGTTGATCTAAAGAAAATCGACTAATCGCTAATCCACAAGGATGGAGGTTAATCCGCAAGCCTTGTTACGATTATCCCTAAAATCCCACGAATGTCAACGACCAACCTTGTTAAGCCAGCCTGTATTTCTCGAGCTCTAGGGAACTTCCCGATGATGAATCCCGTTATATCTATGGTATGACCCATGAAACCTCCCCAGGTAGATCATCACCTTCCTATGTATGCAAGCGAAGTAGAGATGAACTAAACCCTGGGATGATGATTTTTGATTGAATTCTTGTGAAAGGAAATCCCCATGAATCCTCTAGTCGTCGCCGCCGACGTTTACCTTCCAGGACTGATCCTACCACTACTCAATGTATACGGCCTGTTTGGGCTTTTCGCCTTCCTGGTGGTGCTCCTGCTGCTCGAGACCCTGGTGCTTGTATTAGTTAAGTGGGCTGGTTTCGGCAGAGCTCTACTGGCTTCGCTGTTGATGAACCTGATCTCAACCATATTAGGCGTAATCCTGGATCTCACCCTCTGGGATTGGCAGCTGTGGTGGGTTATTCTAATTGCGTTTGCCGCTTCAGTTATCGTTGAGGGAGGTGTATTAATGCTCATGAAACAGACGACTTTCCGCTTGAACATTATCGCTGCGGTAGCAGCTAACCTTGCCAGCTATCTAATCTTGATCCTGCCAGCCTACTTGTTCGTGATGGCTTTGTGAACCCAGCAGGTTCTTGCTTCACATCTCTAAGGTCGAAACATTCCTTCCTGTTCTAAAACAGCCAATTTCCTCGAACTGATCAATTATTTCATTTATCAGAATTTTAACCTTTTCGCTCTTCACTTTTCGCAGATCTCTTGCAAAGCTACTCTTGAACGTTACTTTCAACGATCACCTTCTAATATGCGGGAAATTTCATCTCGTCCAATAGTTTCGGAGGATTCGCCTGCTCGGATAGCATTCACCAGAATAGTATCTTCAATCACTTCCACGAATAGATCATAGAAGATGTCTTTTCGCTCTTCCAGAAGCTCAATCATGGCTTGCTTAAATAATTCCTTTGCCACCTGTTCATCAATTGAGAGGCTCATCCTAATAAAATCCTTTTTTACATAATAAATAAGAAATCTAATTAAATTATAATACACTGGCCGGACTCAATAAAAGGCTCTCCCCAAAGGTGTGGTTCCTCTTATTAATTTTCAACTGCGATTTTTCCCTTTGTACGTCCCCCTTTTATATGGCGGTGAGCTTCTACAATTCCATCCAAAGAATAGGTCTTTTCAATAAATGGCATCAATTTCCCTACCTCAATTAGTTTTCTTAAAAAGTCCGAATCTTCAGCGTTTGGCTGCGAGCAGTCGGTATGGCAGCCGCTTCTTTGAAGGTCAAGTTCTTGGGGATTAAGCCAATTGAATTCTGGCAGGCGCCCACATATTCAGCATGTGAACCCAGGCAATTTCCAAAAACCGGGTCGCCAACCTTAATTGATTCACATTTTTACCGATTTTTTCAACCGTACCAGCAACGTCTATCCCCAATACTTGCTGTTTAGGTTGGGTTAAACCATTCGATAGTCCGGTGGGAAAATATCCCTTGCGCTAGAGAAAATCAATGGAAAAGCTGCACATTTCATTTCACCCAAAGCAAATCTTTACTGACTGGTATACGACAATACACACAAAAAGATGGAATACTTGATTTCAGACTCTAGCCAGCCTCCGCCGCTCCAGCGAGCGACCTAACAATCGCTCGATTGTACGAACCATCGGTAAATCAGCTTGAGTAGCTAAAGAGACGGCATCGCCGTGGTTCGCCATGCGTCCTGTACGCCCAATCCGGTGGGTATAGGCAATCGCCGTGTCTGGCATGTCATAGTTGATCACATGTGAGATTAGGGAGACATCGATCCCACGCGCGGCGATGTCTGTTGCGACCAATACTCGCACCCGGCCATTGCGGAAGTTATCCATTGCCAGCTGGCGTTGGTTTTGAGATAGATTACCCTGTAATGACGTGGCCGCCATTCCAGCTTTTCTCAAAAGTCCTGCCAGTTTTTTAGCACGGTGCTTCGTGCGGGTAAAGACCAGCACCTTTCCATTTCCCGACTGATGCAGGATGCCTAACAGCAGCTCGACTTTCTTATTTTGTTCAACCGGATATACTGCATGGCCAACTGTTTCGACTGGGCGCGATGCACCTAGACTGATCGTCTTTGGATGTCTCAAGAACTCATTAGCGAGCGAACGAATTTCATCTGGCATAGTGGCTGAGAACAGTAATGTTTGGTGGTGTGTTGGGAGAGCTGATAGAATGCGGCGGATATCTGGCAAAAAGCCCATATCGAACATCTGGTCAGCTTCATCCAACACCAGGATTTCAATCGAGCTAAGTTTAATCACTCGCTGGCGCATCAGGTCCAATAATCGCCCTGGGCAGGCCACAAGGATATCAGCCCCAGCCCGTAAACCATTAATTTGCGGTTTTACACTTACACCTCCATAAATGGTCAGGCTGCGTAAGCCTGTCTGGCGGCCAAGTGTTGCTATGGAAGTATGAGTCTGTTCAGCCAATTCGCGCGTGGGTGAAATGATAAGCGCGCGCGGTCTTCCTCGCGGCCCGTTTAAAAGGCGCTGGAGGATGGGCAACACAAAAGCGGCTGTTTTGCCCGTACCGGTTTGTGCCAGACCTAACAAATCGTGCCCATCTAATACAGGTTGGATGGCACGCTCTTGTATTGGGGTCGGGGTTGTAAAACCAGCACCTGATATTCCAGCCTTTATGCTGGGATGAAATGAATATGTATCAAATTTCACAGCGCATCCTAATTATTAATGTTGTCTTGTCAGAAACCTGGCAAATATTGGCAAGGTTTGCAACGTATATCTTGTTCTCCATGATTTGAATCAATCTCCTTAATTTGTTAAAAAAGAACCGCCGGCCTCACAGGGGAGGTCGGCGAAAACTGTACCCTATAGCAAGTTAATCTACATTATATCACATTCGTTTTCAACAAATCTCTTAACTCCTGCTCTGCCTGTTGGACTGGGACTGATAAAGCTGCGCTCCATTCATTCAGCAGGAAAGTCCTGGCGCGAGCAAGGGTAGATTGATCATATTCATTAATCTTTTTTGTGCGCTTATAATCCACCAGGTCACGGACTATCCGGCAAATCGATTCGATTGTCCTCTCTTGTAAACGCTCGCTCAGCTGTGTTTTCCGCTCAAAACGATCCGGCGATAGCGCTTCCCCAGGGCTGGCTAGAATGTGGAAAAGTGTGTGAAAATCTCTCGCTGGTGTCGGGAATCGCAAGCAATTCTCGCCAGATTTATCGAGCGGAACCCAAAGGGTCAGATCACTTGTTCGCACAACATAGTACTTGCCAGTTTGTCCGGAAACTACTTTCTCATCCAATTGGGTTATTTCACCAAGACCGTAAATCCAATGAATCACTTGGTCGCCTACCTGGAATGATGCATCCTGCTCACTCATGATCTCACTCACTTTCAAGTATTTAATTCCATGTTTAGTAGATCGATAGTCTCCAGTTTAGCCACCCTATTTGACAGAGACAATTCCCATTAATATCCATGTTTATTATATCATATTTGTGGTATTTTGGTTTACTTAGATTTACTTCCACCTGGTGTTCGCCTGCCCGGACTGACGATTCAGAACGCCAGTGCACATATGATGGGGATGATGGCAATCACCAGGATGAACTGCCCGAGTCGTGTAGGTGCCCCTACCAGGACAATTCCTGCGAGAAAAACGGCCCGTCGATGATTTCGATTTCCTGGAAAAGGCTCCAATCGTTATCCATGTCACCATAGGTCTCGCTCATAAACTACCTATGGCTGACAGCATCATACTTGCCACAACCCTCAATCAAGCCGCAACTTTGTGGACACAAGACGAACACTTCAAAGACCTTCCCGGTGTGAGATACATCTAAAAAAGATAGGCTTGATAACCTATTTCAGGAATATTTCGCTAATTTACCAGCCCTGAACGGCTATCATGGAAATTCATGTACTTCTTCAACCTGATCCAGCGCACTCCGAAACTGAAGCCCGTTACTATGTTCTTGGACAAACCAATGCTGGACGTCAATTATTTGTTACGTTTACGATACGAAATGACAATATCCGGTTCATATCAACCCGTGAGATAAGCAGAAAAGAGAGAAAAGCTTATGGCGAAGCGTATCCCTGAATTTAGAAACGAAGATGAAGAACGTGAGTTCTGGAAGGATCATGATTCCA
>JACUUU010000370.1 GCA_014859065.1 Anaerolineales bacterium | reverse complement strand
CGACGATCGCGGAAAAGTGCACGAACACGTCGTCCGCACCATCCGCATCTGGCTGGATGAAGCCATAGCCCTTGACCCGGCTGAACCACTTCACCCGTCCGGTGACTCGCTCTGCCACTGATTGGTACCTCCTTCCTGAGTAGCCTCTAGCACGACAACCGTAGTTTTCTGCAAACGCACCCTGGCCCCAACGCCGTTCAGATGAGGCACGGGCAGTCGCCCATCGCGAGACATCGGGAGACGCAGAAAACCGCCGAGTGGCGGAGAGCCGCAGAGCGACGGCAACGATCTCCCCAGCGTGGCCTCTGCGGTTCTCTGCTCCTCCGCGTCCCCTGAAATCCCGCGCAGCAGTGGCAAAGAAAAAGACCGCAAAGGTTTGCACAGCCTTCGCGGTCCTGGTACCGGGATACCTGCAAAACCTCGCCAGCGTACGTTGTGCATCTTAGCACACAAGCCCAGGCCAGTCAAATTGCCCTGGCTACTCGCTTCGCTCGGGCCGCACCTCACCCTCGTAGGCCCCGACGATCTCCCACAGCCTGGCCGCGATCTGGCCGTCTCGCTGCTGCGCCGCCAGGCGGGCGAGCTCGTCGATCTGAGCGTAGAGAGTCCGCTTGCCCACACGACGCACACCATTGACGCGCAGGATCGCCGGATGAGACGTCGGCTCTGTCCGATCGCCATCGCCGATCAGCTCCTCGTGCAGCTTCTCCCCGGGGCGGATACCGGTGTACTTGATGGGGATGTCCTCGCCGGGCCGCAGCCCCCGCAGGCGGATCAGCCGCATCGCCAGCTCCTCGATCCTGACCTGCTCGCCCATGTCCAGCACAAACAGGTCGCCTCCCTCGGTCAGCGTGGCTGTGATAACGACCGCATCCATCTCACCTGCCAGGGCTTCTTCAGGGATGCTTACCTGGATGATTACCATAGCTCCCTCGGTAGCTTGCAGCTCGAATTCAGTCTCAGGTAGATGCACCTCCCATTCGCTCTCACCCGCTGCCACCATGAAAATATCAACGGCATTACCTGTGTTGGTAAGGGTCAGCGAATATTCAATCACCTCGCCTGGATCTCCTGATAAGCCAAATTCAAGCGGGTCTAAGGACACCCCATACACCAGGTTTGCAGTGGTGGTCAGGGTGGAACTGGCAGTTGCATCGGCATCGCCACTAGAAGTAGCTGTGATGACCACCGTATCTTGATCGCCAGCCAGGGCATCCATGGGGACCTCGATCTGGACGATGACCTCAGCGGACTCATCGGGCTGCAGCTCGAATTCAGTCTCGACTAGATTCACCTCCCATTCACTCTCGCCCGCTTCCACTAAAAAGGTGTCTACGGCATTGCCGGTGTTAGTGAGGGTCAGGATGTACTCAACCATCTCGCCGGGATCACCAGAGAGGGCAGCTCCATCAGGCTCGAGCATCAAGGCGTAGACTGCGTTGGCAGTGGTTGTCAGCGACGCGCTGGCAGTCTCACTTCCATCTCCTGCTGAAATGGCTGTGATGACCACTGTATCTTGATCGCCAGCCAGGGCATCCATGGGGACCTCGATCTGGACGATGACCTCAGCGGACTCATCGGGCTGCAGCTCGAATTCAGTCTCGACTAGATTCACCTCCCATTCACTCTCGCCCGCTTCCACCATGAAGGTATCCACTGCATTGCCGGTGTTAGTGAGGGTCAGGCTGTACTCGACCGTCTCGCCGGGGTCACCGGAGGAAGACAGCTCTTCCGGGCTCAGTTCCACACCGTGGAACAACATTAAAACTGTTGCGCTGTCGCTTGCCGCAACGACATCGCTTGGGCCAGGATTGTAGGCCGTCCAGGTAGCTGTATTGGTGGTATCCTCCCAGATTTCTGCGGACTGGGTCACAAAGATGGAAGCACCGGGCACGAGGCTGAAGGGAAATTCGTCCAGGATCACCCCCAACTGGTCGTCGACCAGGTCGTGCAGTTCCAGTGTGATGTCCCAGGTGTTGGTAACTTCAAAACAATAAGTCACCAAGCTTCCCACAGGCACCACGATCTCATCGGTATCGGCGCACACACCTTCCTCCAGCCCAACCGTCTTATTGAGGCTAATCCCTGGCAGCTGCACGAATTCGATAAACCGTGATTGCCCGCTATACTTGGTTTCCACCAGCTCACCATCACGGTTAATTTCGAAAACCCCACCAGAGGTTGTGGTAAGAATGTTGCCGTTGAGCAGTTCGTACACGCCGCGGTAGTTGCTCACCCCGGCTGGGTTATAGATATCTACCAGCGTACCATCAGCCATAAACTCATACACCCCTTGTGTTCCGGAGAAATTCCCGACCAACACGTTGGTGTTTTCAATTTGAAGTATTTGTTGGGGAAAGCTGCTTATAGGAGCAAACTCACCAATGGGATCCCCGGTATCCCATTCGTACTGCAGGACCTGGTTTGAATTGATACTGCTGACCAACCAGTCGGTTTCTACACGTCCATATACATCGAATGGCGAATCGAGTCCCCCGCTGCCATTGTCGATAAAGTTGCCGAGAAATTCTCCCTGGGTATCAAATTCAGCAATGGCGTGTGCGTTACCCCCTGCTGAGGTGGTCACCAGCAGGTGCCCATTCGGTCGCAGAGAAATCCCGCGGATATTGTCCAGGATATCCGTATCCGCTCCTCCTGCTGGTGCAAAAATGCCCAGGTAATTACCCTCCAGGTCATATTGGTGTACCACGTCGCGGGTCTGGTCAGAGATGAGCAAACTGTCCCCCTCTGGTCCTAAAATGGCATGGATAATTGTCCCGGTTGGCTCGTCTTCTAATAGTATGAAATCCGGATCGATAAGATCGCCGCTTGCGGGGTCAAAAACCATGATGCGTTTATTGGTCGAGTCGGGGATGAGCAAGACACCGGAAGTGCTCATCATCTGCAGCGCCTGTGCCCGTGCTTCTGGGTCAGGGTTCAACGCTGCACTGCGGCCGGGCTCTTCACACAGGTAAACCTGATACCCAGGATCAAAGCTGCATTCAGCCGAGATGGGCGCTTCCACTGCCCGCAAACCAGTCATCTCGCTGATCAAGAGCAGCCGTTCAGATTGGGATTCAATCTCAGAACTGCTGGTGTTGTCCGCTGCTCCTGGCACAGCTGCTAACGCGCCTGTCCCTGCGGCTGCCAGCAGACCAGTTGGCAAAACTGATGCTACGCTTAACAGGAACACTAGGCATAGAATAATAGGATATCGAATGAATTTTGTGCTTTTCATGGATCTATTCCTCCAAAATAAGTGATCATATCACCCA
>JACUUU010000369.1 GCA_014859065.1 Anaerolineales bacterium | reverse complement strand
CCCGTAAACCCGAAAACCCTGGCCCTTGTGCCTACTGCGGCGAGACCATCACCAAACGCGGTGTAGGCAAGCACCTGTACAAATGCCCCAAGCGGCAAGAAGCGCTCGCCAGCGCAGCAGCCAGCAACCGGCCGGTGGAAACGCTCTGGCATTTACGCGTTCAGGATGCTTACGATAAGGATTTTTGGCTCGATCTGGAGATGTTCGGCTCAGCTTCGCTCGATAAGCTCGATAACTATCTGCGGGCCATCTGGCTGGAGTGTTGCGGTCACCTGAGCGAGTTCACGATTGGCGGGTGGGGTGGCCAGGATATCGGCAAAGCGCGTAAAGCCAACGCGATATTTGAACCTGGACTGGTTCTGCGCCATCTATATGACTTTGGCACCACATCCGAGACCGATATCAAAGTGGTTGGATTCCGGGAAGGAAAAGCGACCACGAAACATCAAATTGCCTTGCTGGCTCGCAACCGTATGCCCGAAATGTTGTGCATGGAATGTGATCGAGCTGCCGGTTGGCTGTGTATTCAGTGTCTTTATGAAGCGGAAGAACCTGGCACGTGGTTCTTATGCGATGAACATGTTGGGGATCACCCTCACGACGAATATGGAGAGCCTATCGCGCTTGTAAATTCTCCACGATTGGGCATGTGCGGCTACGAAGGACCGGCAGAGCCGCCTTATTGACCTTTTGGAGCATTAGATGGCTCGCAAAAAACACACCCAAACCCCGCCGTATCAATGGGAGCAAGCCCTACTGGATGATTACGACGATTATCGTTGGCGGTAGGTGCTTGAGCCGCTGTATCAGAAATTCTAGCGATGGAAAGCCGGCGAACTGGATCACATAGACATGGACGAGGCCATCCATCAGACCCACAAGCAGACCCAGGAAGTGTATGTCTTCTTCACTCAGAAACGCGATTGGCTGGTACGTGTGATCCAATTTGACGAAACCTGGTTCCAGGCCTGGGTGAAAGACAATCCGCCGCCGGCAGGGTATCGACTTGGGTGAGATGATCTACCCCTTTGATGACCAAACCTGGATCATCTCCGACACCCATTTCTTCCACGAGAACATCGGTCGCTATTGCGACCGACCGGATGGCTGGCAGGATACGATCACTGAAAACTGGAACTGCCTGATTCAACCAGAAGAAATCGTCTTCCATGTTGGAGACCTGGCGCTGGGTAGAAAGGAAAACATCGAAGGCTTAGCACCGTTGCTCAACGGCCGGCTCTACTTGATGCGCGGCAACCATGACCGGCACAGCAATGGTTTCTATCAGCGACTGGGGATTGCCTTGGCACCAGATCCATATCGAATGGATCATCCCTCAGGGTTTAACCTGATCTTCTCGCACCGCCCTATCGTCCCCCTGGCGTCGGGTGTACTCAATCTGCACGGTCACATCCACAATAGTCTCGCTCCCGAGCTGGGAGCCAGGCACGTCAATCTTTGTGTGGAGGTCAGAGATTATCGTCCATGGAGGCTTGGCGAAATTTTGACGCCCTATACCATCCGATAACCCACTTCTTAGATTGCCAATAAGGAATCTAATATCATTGTCTTATGTGACCATTATTAATATAATATAGTCACAATTGGAGGCGAGGATATGAGCGAATTACGGGTCGGAGTCCGGGATCTGAAAGCACGATTGAGCGAGTACCTGCGCTAGGTCAGCCAGAGACAGACGGTCATTATCACCGATCATGGCCATCCGGTCGGTCGCCTGTCGCCGGTGGACCAACCTCTCGATGAGTGGCTCAAGTCGGCGCATGGCGCTCCTGACAATTTTACTGGGCGAGCGCTACCTGGACCGGGGGCGCCTGATAATGAGGGTGGAAGCGTTGCTCGGAAAGGGCTGCTTCGGAGCTGCCTGGCAAGATGTCTTCTACCGTGACCTGCGGCTGGTCAAATCCGCCTTGAAAGCCGCCGGGTTACAACTAGCCTACAGCCGCAGGTCCAAGCGGTCCGGCTATTATCTCAAAGGGCAACCGGAGCTCCCTGAGCAGCTGGCAAACACGATCCGACAGAGCGCGGCTGAAGTGGATCCAAAGCAGGTCAAAATTTTTCACTTTCTGTCGCCAGCTGAGCGATTTTGCCTTGGCTGCTCTTTGACCGACACCGCTCGCAATGCGGTCGCCTACCGGCTGCGGCGTCAGAACCCGGGGCTGTCCCCTGCTCAGGCCAGCCTCTTGGCTGTGCAAGGAAAACCAAATGAGCGCTGAGCCCATCGGCTACGGGGAATTTGTCCGTTTGGTAATTGAAGCACTGGAAACACCCAGAGTGGAGTACCTGATCGGCGGCGCGGTTACTGCCTGGGCGTGGGGAGAACCGCGCTCCACGCTAGACCTTGATCTGGTCGTGGATATTCCACTAGAAGCTGTCGTTCCGCTTTCCACAGAACTTGAAAAGTGGGATATGCTGGTTCCCCCCCCGATATTATCCTGGAAAACCTGCTTGAAGCCTGCGCCGACCTGCCAATCAACACCATTCATATGCACAGCGGCTTCAGGGCTGTTCTGTATCCCCTACGTCCAGGTGACGAGCTGCGGAAGTCTGCTTTGAAAAGGCGCGTGCAGGTCGATCTGGGGACGCCCATCGGACAGGTATTTATTCATTCGCCCGAAGACCTGGTCATCTACAAAACCTGGTATTTCAGCCTGAGCCGGCAGACCAAGGACCTGCGTGATATTTCGGCTGTGCTGGCTGCTTTGGGGGATAAGCTGGATGTTGTTTATGTGGAGACCTGGATGGAATGTCAGGAGCTGCTGAACATTTGGAAAGAACTACTGGATACGATCCAGCATGATGAATAGTTCTCCGCGCTAGAAACGTAAGGCTTTTGAAAGGGGAAGCGTAAACCAAACTCTGTCCTTTAAAGCCAAACACTCATTGTTTAGCCGCCATTTGGTTGAAGAGTTCGGTGTTAGTTCGCGAAGCGAGCGACCGAATCCTTCCGCGCTCACTCGATTTTGCCCCGTAAGAGACAAACACCCACTTAGACCCTAAATATAGGGCTAAAAACAGGTGCTTTTTCCCACCAAAACCTTTTCACTTACAAATCACATAAACACTTATGGCTGATATATTCTTGTATCCGGCCTGAAAGCTGCCCACGAAAACCAGAAGTGGTTGATGGCTACCACTGGTGAAAGTTGTTGCCCATCTAACTCGCCGGCGATAGCCTGACCGAGCAGGTTCCACTCGCTTCCCGTTTCGCTGTCGATGATGTGGTTATCGACGAGGGAAAAGTTTAGCTCCATATCACCTATCACGCGAGA
>JACUUU010000030.1 GCA_014859065.1 Anaerolineales bacterium | reverse complement strand
ATTGTCAGCCAGCTCATCGAGCTTGAGCACGGTACGCCAGTTTCGCATGGTTACCGGTGACCCGACCAGCCGGTCAAACAGGGCAGGAGACAGCTTGGACTTTGCCACCCCAGCTGCGAAATGAACCCAGAGTGCATCCTCACTCTGAGCAATACGTTCACCATTAACAGCTCGCTCAAGCAGTCCCACCAGCGCCTCACGTTTAGGCGGGGATTTGGAGAGGGCAATCATCACCAGGTTAGGCTCTCTTTGGGAGGCCTCGAGGAAGGGATTACTAGCGATGTAGCCCGGCCAATCGGCGGCTGCCCGGACGATGACAGGAATGGACAGGTCGAAGTGGCGCTCAATGGCGGTTTCAAGTTCGGTCTGCAGATATTGTGGTTGGTCTTCAGCCGTAAAGACCAGGTTGCCACTCTGGATATAACTTTGAACATCATCCCAACCGAGAGCGGTACACAACGAACGCAGTTCTGGCATTGGAATTTTGTTGTGACCGCTGACATTTATCCCTCGCAGCAAGGCAATGAAGGTAGGCATTTCCGGGATCACTCAGTAGATTTTGCAGGGAGGTAAACTTGTGACCTACGTTCCATAATAGATTCATCCAGACGGAGCTTGGGAGGCTTTTTCGTCACCAGCGAGTTCAACAAGTCCATTGTGGCTGCAGTTATCTCGTCCACGGCAATCTGGAATGCTCTTTCATTCGCTTTTGAAGGTTTGTTAAAGCCGCTAACCTTACGCACGTATTGCATTGCAGCTGCGCGCATCTCTGCCTCGGTAACCGGTGGATCAAAGTTGTATAAAGCTTTAATATTCCTACACATATTGTTTCTCTTAAATTGTGGACTCACCTTGTGATTTAGGGAAATCCAACTCCCTGTTTTCATCCCAGCCTATCTCACCTGCTTCATCATCAGATAAAGAGCTCGCTGTTCTTCATCCATGATAACTTTAGCGTATCGCAGCATCGTGCGTGGCATGTATATAAACCCATAAGCCAGTGTGAGAACATGCGCTACTGTTACGCCACTATTATTGTCACCCTTCTTCTGCCTGTCTTTATCAAACTTCAGGTAGCGTTGGTATTTTGCCAGCAATTGTTATGCTTGGCTAGCGTTTTAGCAATCTGTAAACTGCTGTGCGTAAATAGGTGAACAATTTATTACCACAGGTATTGCAATCAAATAGCGTTCTGAATCCAATATGAATATCAATATCCTCTAGGTATACGATCACTATTCAATAGAAATGTGATATCGTAAAAATCTCTCCCTTTCGGGATTTGCGATTAACCGCGGTATAGATTATTTGTGACAGCAGAACCCCAGAGTGAATTCGCTTCATCTGGTGGAAATAATTGCTCATAGGACATTCTAAATGATGAAACATCACAGGTTAATAAAGTAAAATTATCCTACCAACTTGTTCTACCACTCGGAATGCTAAATGTGTTAGAGGAAAATTGAAAAACTACCTGAATGAATATAAATGGTCTAATATATTTGCGATGGTCCGCAATCTGAAATTAGACCCCAAATTATGCACAGATAATTTTCATCATCATCTGGTGGTTATTACTGGCGCAACTTCAGGTATTGGTCTGGCGGCGGCGAGAAAGTATGCTTCTCATGGAGCAGATATTTTATCAATCAATCGCAATGAAAAGAAATCAAAAGAATTGTGTGAAACTCTTACAAGTGAATTCGGCTCCAAATGCAGTTATTTAATTGCAGATTTTTCTAAGCTGCCTGATGTACACTCGGTGGCGAATCATTTATCTTTACTGGATAGAAATATTGATGTATTAATCCATAATGCTGGTGTCTATCTCACAAATAAAACATTTACAGAAGATCACATCGAGACGGTTTTCCAGACCAATTATCTTAGCACCTTTATTTTGAATTATTACCTTCGAGAAAAGCTCAAAAATCAGAAAAACGGGCGGATTATATTCGTAAATTCTGAAGCTTACCGGTTCATAGTAACAGGCATACATTTTGACGATCTATCCTGGAATAAACATCGTTATTCAGGCCTGAAAAGCTATGGCACTGCCAAGATGGCACAATTGCTCTCGATGATAAAATTCAATGAATATTTTCAAGGAACAGGAATAACGGTGAACGCAATGCATCCTGGTAACGTAGTAACCAACAGTGGGCAAAACAACGGTGAGATATATAAATTAATTAAACGAGTGTTTATAGATCGTACTGCACGGCCTGTAGATATATCCGCAGAAGCTCTCTATTACTTAGGTGTGTCCCCCGAGTTGGAAGGAATATCTGGCAAGTTTTTCAATCTCACTACCGAGGAAGAGCCTGCACCTCCTGCATTGGACAAAGACGCGGCAGAAAAATTGTGGATGATAAGTCTTGAATTAGGAGGATTATATGGAAAACGGGGATAAAACAATTGTGATTGTCGGTGCTGGCATGGCAGGTTTGACTGCAGCTGCTTATATGAGCCGAGAAAAATTCAACGTTTTTCTCCTCGATAAAAACGATAGAACTGGGGGATTAATCAGTACATTTGATCACAGTGGATTTTGCTTTGATTCGGGCCCCAGGGCTTTTATAAATTCCGGAATTGTAAAGCCCATATTTAAAGATCTGGGAATTCACTGGGATTTTCTAGAGAATAAGATTTCGATTGGGATTGAAGATCAGCTGTTCCGGGTGAATTCGATGGACGATTTACAGACCTATAAACAGGTATTGATCCATCTGTATCCTGAAAGCGAGGATGATATAGAAAAAATAATATCCATTATGTATGAGCTGTCTGGATACAATAAGGTGCTATATGAGTTTGACAATCCAAATTTCGGCGATGTTATGAGCAATAAGAAATTCGTAATTAAAAAATTGCTCCCGTGGACATTCAAATTTTTACATGCATTAGGTAAGTTAAACCAATACAATATGCCAATGGAAGTATATCTTAAGGGATTAACTGAAAACAATTCATTAATCGATATATTGATCCAACATTTTTTTCGAAAAACGCCGACATATTTTGCCTTAGGATATTTTTACGGTTACCTTGATTATTTTTATCCAAAGGGTGGAACAGGTGCATTAGATCATCTTTTGAAAGCGAAAATCCAGAGCTGGGGTGGGAACATCGAACTTAATAAAAACATTGTGGAAGTTATCCCTTCCGAATCGAAAATTATTGATTCAGAAGGCTGCAGTTACCCATATGATCATTTGATCTGGACAGCTGATTTGAAAACGTTGTATCGATGCTTAAATCCAGCCGGATTAGAAACAATAATAAGGAGCGAAATTGATGCTGAGGCGAATCGAATCCTTTCTTCCAAAGGGGCGGAATCAGTCTTTATTCTGTTTATTGCTGTAAACCGTCCTCCCTCCTATTTTCAAAATAACGGTGGCGCGCATATGTTCTATACTCCTTCAAAGCAAGGATTGGGAGAGACGAATCGGCAGGAAAGACTGCGTCTTATAGAAGATTTTGATAATAAATCAAAAATCGAGGTACTCAATTGGCTTGATAAATATATCAAATTAAATACTTACGAAATTTCTATTCCTGTCCTCCGGGATAATAGCCTGGCGCCTGAAGGTCAAACTGGACTGATGATAAGCTGTCTGTTTGATTATGATGTGATGACAAAAGTTGAAAAAGCTGGCTGGTATGAGGAATTTAAGATATTAATAGAAAACCAAATCATCGATATTTTTTCACAAACGATTTATAGGAACATTGGTGAAGATATCCTTTATAAGTTTTCGTCTACCCCCCTAACAATCAATAAGATATCTGGGAGTTCCGAAGGTGCGATTACCGGGTGGTCATTTGAAACCGAATCTCCAGTCGTCAATAAATTGAAAGATATACCAAA
Organism: Anaerolineales bacterium; assembly: GCA_014859065.1. GTDB lineage: Bacteria > Chloroflexota > Anaerolineae > Anaerolineales > UBA4823 > Kmv39. The sequence continues at coordinate 15,870 of JACUUU010000030.1, read as the reverse complement.
ATCTGTCTTTACCCCAGTCCCAAATATCTATCAAGCTGGTCAATGGGCATATTCTCCAGCAGGTGTACCCATTGCAATGCTAACAGGCTGGTATGCAGCCCAAAAAATAATCAAACAATCAAAGAAAAGAGCAAAACGGTAGCCTTGTATTTTTGAGGGCTCGCAAAACCCTATTTCCTTGTAGGCAGACCATCTTATGTTTGCAAAAATCGTGATTCTGGCATTCATAGTCCTGGAGTTTTCCAATATCTTGGCTTTATACTTTGCGCCTGGGTCAAAGTACGCCAATGCAGTCGGTATTTTTCGTGCCTGGGAAAAATCCAAAGAAGATCCAGAAATCCATGACTTCGTTAGATACCTGGTCTATTGGGTGGCTGGAGCTAAATTAATATTCCTTTTCCTGCTGGGAGTGATTACCCTGTTCGGAAGTTCCGACCTACAGCGAATGAGCCTGGTGGCCTTATCGCTTGCAACCCTTTCTTTTTATTGGCGCTTATTCCCCTTAATCAGAAAGTTGGATCAGAATGGACAAATTAAGCCTAAAAATTACTCCATTGTCATTGGAGTAATGATTGCCGTTTTTATCTTGTTTTTTGCCCTGGCAGCGATTATAAGTTGAAAACCGCGCGTATGGCAAAACTGTATTCTACTAAGTAAAGAAAAATTTGGAACCTGCGGAGAGGGTGGGATTCCTCTCAACAGGTTATAAGTAAAGACAGTACAAATCTCTAACACTTATTGCCGGCACTTAATAGATTTCTATTGAGTGCCGGCTTTTTGATTCTCCCCAAGCAGACCGCAAAGGTTGCGTCAAGGCCGGCGGGAGAAAAGGAGATGACCTCACAATCTACTCACCCAACCCTTGGCACCTGGAATGCCCGGAACTTGCTGACCGTGCTCGAAGTGGCAGAGTGGGCAAGGGTGCATCCAAAAACCGTATATCGCTGGATCAAGGAAGGAAAGCTAGAAGCCATACAATTTGGCCCGCGTACATTCCGGATTCCCGAGGATGCTATAAGCAAATTCTTGCTAAAGGCTGGTTACGACAAAATCACCGCGTTACCAAATCCAAATGGGAGGGAGTAGTCATGGGACTCCCATCCATTGGTCCAGAGAAGGCATTTCAGGTTGCGTTGGAGCAATTAAAGATGGATATGCCGAAGGGTTATTACATTTCCAGGGTAGAGGGTTGTCAATACGTTTCCTTTGAAGAAGGCGTATTCACAATTGGGGTATTCAGTGAATATAACCGTGAGTGGCTCGAAGGCCGTATCACGAGTACTCTGACACGCATTCTTACCGGCATAATGAATCAAACAGTCGGTGTTCACTTCATTGTTTTACAGGCAGAAGTTGAAGAGAAAGAAAACTTAGGGCCAGAACCTCCGTTTAAAGCATCACACCACCAAAAGCAGCCTTCAGCATTGACATTACAAGCCGAATACCAATCAATCTATGACGAGATAGTGCAACCTGCTCAGGTGATTGTTTTTCCAGGTTATTTTCTCCGGTATATTCCCATCCTTGGAGTGGAATTGGCCTGGCTCTACATTGGTTTCCGTCAAGCTGCCTATGAGGCTGGGGCAGCTAAGAAACCGGGGAAGAAATTCGGGGCGCCGGCGAAGAAGATCGCGCGTTACTCTGGAATGAGCCCTCGCTCATTTTGGCGGTGGGCAGGAAAGCCCGATACTTGGAGAAAACTGCGTTGGTTTGTAAAACCCGTAAAGGATGAACCTCGTTGGAGGCAGGGGAAGGATAGCCGTCCCCACCGCTCCTCAAGTTATTACCGGGTCTCAATGAGTATACCTCTTACCCCATTTGACGAAATTTCCTTGCGAAAATGGCTTTATCGGCAACTAGGGGAAGGCAAAAACCCAATCCAGGTGCTCCAAGTCGCCCTGGAAACATCGGTGGACGAGTTGATCCCTTTCTCCGAGCAACTCATAAACAACGAAGATTTTTCAGCAGAAACTCGCTCAGTACAACAACTGCTTGATTTGATATGCAGCCCGCTACTTGAATCGGATCGTGATACTTTTCAGGAGTTGAGCAACAAGCTAGCTCATCACCTGATGCCGCCAAAAGACTTGGTTTTTCTAACCCATTACTTCGTCGAGAATTGGCTGCCAAAACTTGGTCCCGGCCCTGGATGGTTTGTTGCCTCCATGCGCGACCGGTGCTATCTCAACCGAAGAACCCAAGATATACGAGATGAAGTGAAGATGAATATGGGTTATGCAGAGATAGCCATGCTGTTGGGACTAAAAAGGGCAAAAACGGTTTGGGAGTGGCTACGTGGTGATACTGTTAGCATTTTCGTCCGTGAGATTGGAAGAGATTTCGGTACCTGGGAAACCGCACCGCGCCGCTTTAAAGTCTGCCTTGTGGAGCCAATGGTTCCCGAACATCAAAGAATGGCAAACGGTAATCTCTCCGGTGTTGAAATTGGCGCAAATGACACCATTAGAGAGAGTATGGACAAAAATTTCAATGGCGCGAGTGACATAGATAGAGAAAATAAAAGTCATGATCTCCTTGGCGTTATTGGCACAATTAATGGCGCGAATGGCACACATAATATTGGCGCATGTGACACATCGAATGGCGCAAATGACATAGATACACCTGGCGCGCCTGGCACATTCGATTGGCGCGATTGGCGCAGTTTAAACACCTTATCTCTTGGTCATCAAAAACAAGATAACACTTTTACCACCACCCCAGGATCCAATGGCTCGAAATCTCAGGAACGGACGACTAAAACGGTGGTGGGTCCAAATTGGAATTTAGAGGCTTTGTTTTCTCGTAATAGAGTCAGTGCAAAAAACCGAGATTACCTGCTTGAGGAGGAAGTATGCGCTGCTGCCTTTATCTCTTGGCTGCTTTATGCTGCCAGTCCAGGTGGCAAAGGAATTCGAGATCCCGTTGCCCATGCAATCAGCAGGCTTTTAGAAAATGTAAGGAGAGGCGCAGGTGGTTCGTATGATCAGTTGGCAAATCTACCTGCAAACGAGCTTTCAGAAATGATCGATCGGGCATTGAATTGGCAATCACCAAGCAATGCAGATTGGAGAAAGGTGATGGAAGGATCGAAGCAGTCGAGCTTGCAAAATCTGGCTGAGCAGTTAGGCCTGGTAGTGAACTCAGATGAATGGTAAGGATTGTTTTTTGAAAACATGGAGGTGTTACATGAAGGTTATGAGTTTCTTGGTTCTGTTTCTTCTCATGTTGGCAGCTTGTGGGCTTAGCGATAACGCTGTGGAGATTGCTCAAGCTCAGAGCGTCATCGAGGCTGCCCGAACTGCTCAGGATACCGCCAGGGCAGCACAGATCGCTTCTCAAGGCTTGAGCGATGTTGGCCGGGGTCAAACCTTGATGCTGGTGCTACTGACACTGGTATTGGTCGTCCTCGTTGGATTGGCTGTTTACGTTGTCATCCACCGCCAGATCTGGAAACACAGTCAGATTCAGCAAAAGGGTGCTAGCCGGTGGGTGAACGGACCAAACGCGCACTGGAAACGCATCGAGGGAGTCGATCCTTATCAACAGCTGCTCCTTCAACAGCAAATGCTCCTTACTCAGATTCTTCAGCAGAGTCAGACAGCAAACGAGGAGGAGGATCGACCTCAGCTTCCAACCGATTGGTGGGGTTAGCCTTAAAGGAATTGTGATATGACCCGCTTATTGACCTTACTATTCCTGATTCTGTTGGCCGGATTAATTCTGGTCTCTTGCGATGATGCTGCGTTTAGCAGCGCCGATCCGAACGTATCCGGTGTTCAAGCGCGCGCAACCCTGCACTTCGTCCAGGCGGTGCAGACCTCCACGGCGCAGGCGCAATACGCAGCCGAATGGCAGGCGACTGTTCAGGCAGCGGCAACACAGGATGCGTTACAGGCTGCCTATATAGCTGCTAATGCGACTGAAGAAAGCATCCGAGCTGCGGCAGCTGCCACACAGACTCAGCAGGTGTGGAACGCCACTGCGACAGCCGATAGCAGTCAGGCAACAGCCACATCTGCTGCCCACGCTACGGCAATGAGCTGGTCCAGTACTGCTACCCAATCCGCCTGGAACAACCAGGCCACCGCCGATGTCGCCAGTGTGCAGGCACTCCAAACCGCTCAAGCTGCTCAAGCCGATATGGCCCGGATGGCTGCTGAACGCCAGCGTACGATCAATAAAATACAAGCCGCTGCTCCCTGGGTGATCCTGGCAATCGCTGTCCCTTTGGTGGCGTATCTAGCCTGGATCTGGGGCAACACAGAAGCGCTGCGCCGGCGAGCGATCCCGCGGGATCCACGTGGAGATGCACCGATCCTGATCCTGGATGACCACGGCCGGCGCAATGTCATCGACCCAGATTTGTTCTTCGGTTCCGCGTTGTCAATCGGTAAGAGTGGCCAACCAGAAGCTCCGCAGCTGGCAGCTCCTGAGCTGCAATCACAGGTGAAGGCTCGCGACCAGGCCGTCGATCTCGTCAGCCGTGGCCTTCCCGGCCAGCCTCCGCGTAGGCGCGCTTTACCCGCCCTAACACAACCTCCTTCAAATCCGCTATTAGGCAATATCCGGGTAGTGGAGCCCGACGAAGTCAAGGATTGGATCTCAGATGTGCTGCCGCGTATCCAGCAGAAGGCTCTTCAGGAAGGAGAAGACGATGATGTTTGAAACCAACAACTTCATTTCCAGGCGTTACCAGCTCCAGGCGCAAATCGTCGCAAAGCGGCTACCACAGGTGCTGCAACAGCGAGGCCTGGAAGCGGTGTTTGCTGAATTTTTGCTCACCTCGACCCAGGGCATGGTGCTGCTCTTTGCCATTCTGGATCTTCCCCGCGTCAGGCGTCTGGAAGCCTATACCACTCCCGAACTATTGCATCACCTGAGCACCGAACTACAGGGGCTGCCGGTGTTCCTCTCTAACTCGAATGGGCTGCGTTACGCCATCCCACTCTCTCCGCTGCCACGGCTGCCAAAGTTAATTCCATTCCCCGGAGTGTCAGTTGGCTGGGCGCAGTTAGGCGTCAACCACAGCGGTGAAACGATAAGTCAACCCTGGTCGAAGCTTGGGCACCTGCTAGTGGCTGGAAAGACCGGCTCCGGGAAGTCAGTATTTCTACGTTTACTGGCTTACCAGGCGCTTACAGAGGGTGCTCAACTTCTGTTGGTTGATCTGGACGGTGCCACCTTCCCGATGCTGGCAAACCATCGGACCTTATTGGATCCAATCGCAACCACGCCGCAAGCAGCTCAAGCGACAGTCGAGCGCGCCCTCGGTGAATGCGACCATCGGGCAGGGCTGTATATGCCAATGGACGGATATCCTGAAAGTCTGGAAGAGTATAACCGGACAATCGTCCGGCATGGAAGCGACCCGCTCCCTCGACTGCTGGTAGTACTTGATGAGTTCAGCGCTTTGATGACAACCCTGGGTGGTCCTAAGAGCAGTTTTGCTAATCGGGTCGCAGAGTTAGGCTGGCGGGGCCGAAAATTCGGCGTCCACCTGGTGTTCGCCGCCCAGGATTTCACGAAGCAAGTGGTGGGACGGGTGCGTGACCAGGTGAGTGCAGCAATCTGCTTCCGAGTGCGCAGCATGGAAGCCGCCCGTGCAATGGGATGCTGAGCTCTATCGAGTGCGGTCAATTCTGGACATGTTGCAGGGAAACGATGAGAAAGCGGAAGACAGTCTGGTGAAAGCGCTGGAAATAGCGCGCCAACAAAATGCCAAATCTTGGGAGCTACGTGCTGCGATCGGCTTAGCCCATCTCTGGCAGAAGCAAGGTAAAGAAAATGAAGCCCGGCAGGTGGTGAATGAAGTTTATTCCTGGTTCTCTGAAGGTTTCGATACTCCCGAACTGCAAGAAGCCAGGGAACTGTGCAGCGAAATACTGTAATCTAACCAGCTCACCCACGAATCAAAATCAGCTCTTTCTGCGGAGTGGACAGATAGACCGTCTCCTGCTCAGTGACCAGGACATCTTCCTCCAGGCCAATATAGCCGTAATCGGGCAGCATCAAACCCGGTTCGAGAGTGTACACCTGCCCTACTTCGATGGGGTAGTTGGGCGTGTCACCGTAGCGCTCCCAGGCTGGGCCAAGGATGCCGGCCCCATCATGGACGGTGCGACCGAGGTGGTGTCCGGTGGCGTACTTGTACTCCGGATAGCCGCGTTCGATCAATAGATTCCTGGCAATGGCGTCGACCTGGATGCCGGTTACACCCGGTTTCAACGCCAGGCGGGCAGCTTCAATAGCCTCCACAATCGTGGAAAATCCTCTTTGCACCTCGGCGGGGGGCTGCTCTTCTTGCGGTTTCAAGACGTAAACTACCCGCTGGATATCGGCGCAGTATCCATCCAATTTCACCCCAAAATCAAAATGCAGCAGCTGACCGGCAGCGATGCGGATATCGGTTGGGCTCGAATGACCGACGGGCGAATCAGGGCCAGCGTTGACTGCCGGGCAGTGAGATGCCTCCCAGGCAGTCTCGAGACCTTCCTCAGTCAGTTGGCGGTGCATGAAAGCTGCCACTTCGATCTCGCTCATACCGGGTTTTAGCATCTCAAACGTGCGCTGGTAAATGTCTTCCGTCTTTTGAATGGCGGCTCGGATGCGGTGGATCTCGGTCTCGGTCTTGCGGCCGCGCAGGGCACGCAGGATGCCTTCAGCTGAGATGAGGCGCTCAGCAAATTGAGTGCCGCTGAGATAATCCAACAACAGCTGGTACATGCCGTGACTCAAGCCATCGGCATGGCTGTCGTTGCGGGAAAAGTTGACGGCGATGCGGCGCGGTTGAAGTTGGGTGAGCGCCTCCAGCAATGGTTCCCGAATCGATTGGTGATAGGGAATGACTGCAGGGTAGAGGCCAGTTTGGCGAGCGGCTTCAGCTTCGAAATGCCCAACAATGGCAATATGCTGCCCGGAGGGCACAATCATCATAGCGCTCTGCCAGGTGAGATCGTGTGGGTAGATGAGCTCCAAAGCCGGGTCTCTGGCGGCCGTGGTCTCCCTGACTAAAGTCAGCCACAGGTCGATGTCTAATTCACTCAGTATCAGGCTTGCCTGATGGACCTTTTCACGGATGATGTCTGACATGGATTTATTTCTCCCACTTTATGTTTTGATCGGTGCTAACCAGGATTGTCAACGCGGTTAGCAGGCGCGTAACGCTTTGGAGTGAATAACCAAATCCCAATCATTATATCGTTATCAGGATTAAAGGGACGATATAAATCACAAATATTGATCCTGGTTTGAGGATATCCTATCATGGTGATACCCTTAGTCCCAGAATCGGATTGATAATATCAAATCGCTGATATAATTTTTGCTCCACCCTGAAAGAGACAGCGCTGGAGAGCGATAATTCCACGGTAATCATGTAGTATTCACACTTATCACTTATAACAAGTTTAACGGGAGGTACAGCGATGGCAAACCAGCTCGAACGGAACAAACAAAGCGTGATCGCTTTTTATGACCTGGCCTTTAACCAGGGTAAACCTGCCAAGGCAGTCGAGACCTATGCAGGGGAAGTGTATATTCAACATAATCCGGGGGTGCCGGACGGCAAGCAAGCTTTTATCGATTATTTCAACAGGTTAGCGAAGAGATATCCAGGAAAGCGTGTCCATTTCAAACGATTGATCGCGGAGGGAAATTACGTAGTTGTCCACACCCACCAGGAATGGCCAGGGGAAGCTGATTGGGCAAGTATAGATATATTTCGTCTGGATGATAACGGCAAGATCGCTGAGTATTGGGACGTGCTCCAGCAAGTTCCGCAGGAATCAGCCAACGATAATACTATGTTTTGAGAATGTTGGACTTCTCCTTAGAAGAATACACAAGACTATTGGTATAAGTTCATTGAGGAGAGCAATATATCTGCGAATCTCCAATATAGTGAATCCCAGCATCCAATATCCATTAAATAGGTTTGCGAGAGCCTCTCGGTCATATATTGCGCAGGGAAACAAGGCAGAAAATATACTGTTCATCAGGATTGATATTACTCAATAATACTTGACTTACATTGCCACCTAATGTAAGATAATATAAAAGGAGTAAACCAATGGAAACACGTGCTACGGTAAAAGGTCAGATCGTCATTCCCGCCGAACTGCGGCGAAAATACAAGATCAAAGCTGGAACAAAAATTAACGTTATCGATACGGGTGAAGCGATCCTGCTTAAGCCGGTTACGGAAGAGAGCCTGAAGCGACTGCAGGGCAGGTTGAAAGGAAAAGGTGTGCTGAAAACCCTGCTGGAAGAGCGCCAAAAGGACACGGAACGTGAGTAGAATGGTGGCCAGTAAGGTTTTGGACAGTTACGCGCTGATCGCGTTCTTTGAAGATGAGCCTGGCGCAGATTTTGTGCGCAGCCTCCTTCTCAAAGCGGAAGCAGGAAACCTGAACTTGGCTATGTGCGTGGTAAACCTGGGCGAGGTTTGGTACTCAATTGCCAGAGCAGTATCACCAACTCAGGCAGACGCTCTAATTGAAGAAATCCTGGCAATGTCAATTGAGATTGTAGATGCCGGTTGGGAACTCACTTATCAAGCTGCTACCTTCAAAGCGAGAGGAGGACTTTCCTATTCAGACTGTTACGCTGCTGCACTGGGAAAACTCTGGCAAGCTGAAATAGTCACCGGCGACCGGGAATTTGAGAAGCTAGGTGGGGAAATTGCAACCACCTGGGATAAGGGATAATAGGGTCTTGAGGTTTTCTGGGGGGGAGAGGGAAACACCAACAACAAAATGTCTCAAATAGGGGATAATCTATGAACATTGTCCAATAAATTAACGTGATAAAACCATGATATAATCACGAAATTATGACAACTAAAACTGCTGAACAAATAAGCTCTCACTTCCGCAAGCTGGTCAGCTCGGATGCGAAGATTCGCAGCGCCTACCTGCTCGTCCATTCCGATCGGAATGGGTTTCATCTCAACCTTGCCGAAGGTGAGACAGAGACCGGCTCAGGAAGCATTGTGCAGTCTCATCCCGAACAACCGGTCTACACTGCCAGCGTCGGGAAATTGTTTACCGCGGTGCTTGTGGCGATGCTGTTCGAACAGGGCAAACTCTCTTTCGAAGATCGAATTGCAGATCATCTGGACGCCGATCTCATGGATGGGTTGCACGTATTCAAAGGGAAGGATTACAGTGAGCAAATACAGGTTAAGCACCTGCTCAACCATACCTCCGGGCTGCATGATTTTTGGGAAGATAAACCAGCTGAGGGCAAAGGGATGCTCGAACGCTTGCTCGAGCAACCAGATCGAAATTGGACACCAAGAGAAATTGTGACCTGGTCGAAAGGCAACCTGAAATCCCACTTTACCCCCGGGGAGGGTTTCCACTATTCCGATACCGGCTACCACCTGCTGGGTCTGATAATAGAAAGCGCAGCTGGGATGCCATTTCAGACCGCATTGAGTCAGTTCATATTCGAACCCCTGGGGATGAAGCATGCCTTCCTGCTGGGATATTCCCAACCTGAGGAGGACAGCTCTCACCCAATCGCGGGGGTCTATATTGGGGACACCAACGTCATCAACTACCAAGCCATGAGCGTTGATTATGCCGGGGGTGGGGTGACAGCCCCTTTAGAAGACTTGCTGATTTTCATGCAGGCTCTGGTTCAAGGACAAGTGCTAGAGGCGCGCACAATCGATCTTATGGACGACTGCGCCAAATTTTCGTTGGGGATCGATTACGGCTACGGGATGATGAAAATCCGCACCGTGCCCTTAATCATGCCGGGAAAGTTCAACTGCTGGGGCAATGCCGGTGCAAGCGGCGCGTTCATGTTCTATCACCCCGGTCTTGACACAACCCTGATCGGATGCCTGAACCAGTTCGGTTACCATACAAAGGGTATCCGCTTTATGTTTCGGGTGATCGATATATTAACGAAAACCCTACCGGATGGTCAACGGTAGGAAGGTAAAGCCAAATATTTGGGGGAACCGCTACTTTTCAGGATTAGCTCGCTTCAACCCCGCAACCAGTCGGTCATGGACCTCATCGATACGTGCATCCACAACCTGGCGAGATACGTCTGCGTCATACCAGGCGATGATCTCCGAGGGAGCGTGAACCAGGTGCGGCTCCATACCAGCAGCCTGACCGACGGTTTGGTAAATCTGATTCCAGCTCAACCACTCGTCAGAAGTGATATGGAAGCAATGCCCGAGGGCATGCGGGTTTCCCAGCAAACCAACAAAGCCAACCGCGAAGTCTCGGTGGTGGGTCAGTGTCCATAGCGAGGTGCCGTCGCCATGGACAACCACCGGTTTGCCTGCCCGCATGCGCGCGACTGTGGCATAGCCGCCATGAAAGGGAAGCAAAGTCCGATCGTAAGTGTGGGAGGGACGCACAATGGTGAAGGGAAAGCCTTCCTGAACCCCCACCTGTTCCAACAAGGCTTCGCAGGCGGCTTTATCACGGGAGTACTGCCAGTTAGGGTTGTGCAAGGGCGTGCTCTCGCTAATGGGCAGAAAAGGAGGCGGCTTCTGGTAAGCCGAAGCTGAGCTGATGAAGATATACTGCTGGGTGCGATCACGAAACAGCTTCAGGTCACCTTGAACCTGATCAGGGGTATAGGCGACCCAATTGACCACGCTGTCGAATGTCAGGTTTCCCAAGACTTGTGATACCGTGTCAGGCTTGCGGATATCTGCCTGGAGAATCTGTGCCCCAACCGGAGCCGGTCGAATGCTGCGCCCACGAGTCAATAAATAGAGATCAATGCCTTTGTGCAGAGCCAGTTCTGAACAGGCTGAGCTGATGATGCCAGTCCCGCCGATAAATAAGACGCGCATTGTGCCTCCTTATGGAATTTGGGAACGTTGTTTAGCGATTAGGAACTATTTTATCAGCAAAGAGGGTTGGTCTCACACATCGACGGGTGACCGCCATTCCCAGGAGATCTGTCGCCTCCTACTCATGCCCGCCCTCGATCAATTCCACCAGTCTGCGTACGAATCGGGTGGCAAGCCCTCCATCAACGATGTCATGGTCGAACGATACCGTCAGGTTGAGGATTTCGCGCGGCTCGATCCGTCCATCGACAACGGCCGGTTTCCAGGCAATGCCACTAACCACCAAACCGAGCGAAGTGCCCGTGGGAGTTAACCCCCAACCGCTATGACTCCTACCGAACATACCATTGATATAAGGGCGACCATGCCTTCCATTGACACGAGAATGGCCTGGTTACGTCGCACGGCCTTAACAAGCAAGGCTTTCGTCAAATTGGACAGCGGCCAAGGTAGCAGCATGGCAGAACGGAGCCAGGTAGGCATGCCTCTTCCCGGCTGCAACGTTGCCGACTGTGTCGAGCGGATCTCGTCATGAATTTCCCGGTAGGTCTTGTGGTTGGCGCGCTGGATTACATGTCCCATCAAAGCCCGCTTTTCTCCACTCTTCCTTGCGATCCTCAATCCAACATCCATGTCGTCAAAGATGACAAATTGTTTGCGGTTTTTTTAAGTATGCCTGCAAAGTCTTAGCCTCATCCAGTGCACATGCCAGGCAGAAAACCAGAAAACCAGTAAAGGAGAGGGTTTCACCAGTGCATTTCTTGTGCTCGGTTTAATTGACCAAGGAGGGATAAATTGATATAATTGGTCGTAAATGGGCAATTATTTAAGCTCACATAGGGTGGTTACAGTACTGATCAATATCCGTAACACCTTTGCTACCATCGTCGTTGTAAAATAATTTTCTTAACCATCAAAAAACTAGCCTTGAGCGGTTATTTCATGCAATAATCACTTAATCTACTTTTCTAGATAACACCTTCAAAAAGCACTCTCCAAAGCGGAAAATACATCGAGAGGAGTTTTCCAAATGAAACACACAGAAAATCCAACTTTATCGCGCGTAATTTCAAAAGACGGTACCGAGATCGGATACTTTACCACGGGCGAAGGTCTTCCTCTGCTCTTGATCCACGGCGGCCTCGGAGACCATACCCGCTGGGGCTCGCTCCTGCCGTATCTGGAGCCGCACTTTACCGTTCATGCCTTGGACCGTCGTGGTCGGGGTACCAGCAGCGATCACCCGGACTACACGATCGAGCGCGAGTACGTGGACGTTGCCTCCGTGGTCGATGCGATAGCCAATGATTCCGGTTCTCCCGTTGCTGTGTATGGCAATTCGTACGGTGGGATTTGTGCTTTCGGAGGTGCACCGCTTACCACAAACATTAGCAGGCTGGCACTCTACGAGGGCTGGCCTCCAGTCAACCCCAAGGCGTTTGCACCTCCAGAGGGCTATCTGGAACAGGCTGAAGCCATGTTGGAAGCTGGCGAACGGGAATCTGTTTTGGAGATGACCTTGCGGGTGGTCGTAAAGATGAACGAAGATGAGCTGAAGGCATACAAAGCCCATCCTTCATGGCCTTCTCGGGTCGCAGCCGCCCACACTATTCCCCGAGAGGAAAGAGCCTTCCAAGAGACTCACTTCAATCCCAGGCAGGCGGCGAAGATCACTATGCCCACTCTCCTGCTGACCGGCTCCCAGAGCCCAGACTGGAATCCCGAGGTCGAGACTGTGGCAGCTGCCCTGCAGGATGCCCGCATCGCAGTTCTCGAGGGACAGGGACATGTTGCCGACATTACCGCCCCCGAGCTCGTTGCCGAGCACCTGCTTGCCTTCCTGAAATAGCTGCAAATATTATAAATAAGTGTGTGGCGCCTTATTCAGGCATTTATTCAGAGAGATAAATCGCAAGCATTGATGAGAAAGAAAAACCATGATCCTTGTAACAACAGGAGCAATCGGCGCGTTCATGGCCTATCACCAGGCATAGGCTGATACAATTATGGTGAATTATTATTTGAATAACTTTAGTTCGTTCGTACATTCACGTATGGGAAATAAGTTGTTTAATTGGAGTGGCAAATGAAGAAGTGGGTCATCCGCCCCATCCTGATCCTCCTTGGATTGGCGGTCATCCTGATAATCGTAACAATTGGGGGATACAGGCTGGCTAACCAAACCAACGGCAGCCTGGTTAGCTCTGGTGAAAAGCGCACTTACCTGCTGTATGTCCCGAATAGCTATGATCCAGCCGTCCCTACTGCGCTGGTTATCAGCCTTCACGGGTTTGTCCAATGGCCAGCGCATCTGATGCAGATGAGCGGTTGGAACGATCTGGCAGACCTATACGGGTTCATCGTGGTTTACCCATCAGGGACTGGTTTCCCCTTACGCTGGCGGGCAACCAGCTCGCCAGACATTGACTCAGGTTTAAGCCATGACGTCCAATTTATCCAGGACTTGATCGACCAACTTGCCAGTGAATATAACCTGGATAGTGAGCGTATATATGTAAATGGTATGTCTAACGGCGGGGGTATGTCTTTCGCGTTATCCTGCCAGCTGTCCGAGCGCGTCGCCGCCATTGGCTTTGTCTCGGGAGCTTATCTTTATTCATGGGATGACTGCACCCCCAGCCAAGCAATCCCAGCCATCGTGTTTCACGGCACGGAAGACGCTATTGTCCCTTTTCAGGGCGGACCCTCCCGCGCGTTTGACCTTCCCTTCCCCAACATCCCAGATTGGATCAACACCTTAGCTCGGCGCAACGGTTGCAATCAAGCTTCACAGGAAATCTCCGTCAGCCGACAGGTAAGCGGTCTCCAGTATAAAGACTGTGAGGCTGAGGTTGTCTTCTACTCCATCACTGGTGGAGGACATACCTGGCCCGGTGGACAGCCTCTGCCTGAATTCATTGCTGGTCACACCAATCAAGATGTCGACGCTACCCGGCTGATGTGGGAATTTTTCCAACAACACCCCTGACAAAGGTATTGCCCCCACTTCATTCCAACTTACTGGTTACCGGTTGCGTCTCTCCAGCCGTTTATAAAGATAGGCATCCACCCCCCAGGCGCGGCCAGCCCGGGTAAATGCGGTCACTATCAAGATACCGATTGGCAGGAAATATGACCAAGGCCAATCGTGTCCAAACGTAGCCAGAAAAGTGTTAACCAAAAAAAAGATCCCTGCCAGGCTGAAGAAGGGGGTGAAAAAGCCAATTAACAATGCCAATCCCAACAAACCCTCGGCGATCAATTGAAATGGGGCAAAAATTCCGCGAATCGGCAAGATTACGCTGTTGATGAAGGCTGCGTAAAACGTCAGGGGATTCTCACTTTGTGGGAATATTTCCGTGAAAAATCTGGACAACCCTTCGGGGGTGTAAAAGCCCTGCAAGAGGTTGAAACCCCAGGTCGTCAGGAACATTATTCCAACCATGATGCGCAAAGCAGCCACCCATTTCAATGAAATGCCTGGCAAGAAATTTCCGGTCTCTTTCTCCATAGTTACTGTTTACCTCCATGTTGATCTCAGCATCCCGACAAGCCATTAAACAAACTGCGCTTAGCTAATCGTACGTGCTTACTCAGGGATAAAGACACGATCAAAATATCTCGTCTCCTGATATAATCTGATTATACCGGTTGGAAAGCATTTGTTTATAATGGATTTATTGTGATAGACCACCCTGATAACGCCTCTCTCCAAAGCAGCCCACCTGTTGATCCCCTTAAGAAGTTATGGGTTTATACCAATTATCACTGCAACTTGCAGTGTTCGTATTGTTTGGCTGAATCCAGCCCGAAAGCCGCGCATCGCACTATGAGTTTGGAAACCGTCAAGCGAATAGTAGATGAAGCCCTTGAGCTGCAGTTTGAACAGGTCTACTTTACCGGGGGTGAACCGTTCCTGCTGAATGATATTTATCCCATGTTGGCTTATTCGTCTCAGCGTGTGCAAACTGGCGTGCTTACCAATGGGATGCTGTTACGAGGTAAACGGTTAGAGTGTCTGCAAGCTATTCAAAATGAACACCTGCTGGTTCAAGTCAGCCTGGATGGCAGCCGTGCCGAGCAGCATGACCCTTATCGCGGCAAAGGGAGCTGGTTGAAAACTATGGAAGGCATCCACATTCTATTGGAGTTGGGTTTTCAGGTGCGCATCTCAACTACAGAGACACCCAGCAATAAAGCTCATCTGCCAGAGATCTGCGCATTCCACCAATCATTGGGCATCCCGGAAGAAGATCACGTCATAAGACCACTAGCGCGGCGAGGATTTTCCAGCGAAGGGCTGAAAATCGGCAAAGAGAACCTGGTACCTGAGATCACGATTGACCAGGAGGGGGTTTACTGGCACCCTCTATCCACTGATGCGGACATGCTGGTAACCAAGAAGGTTTTCCCACTCCGCGAGGCGGTGTACCAGGTCAGAAAGGATTTGGACGCAATTGACGCAGCCAACCAGGAGCCCCTGCACACTTTCCAGTGAAGTAATTAACCGCGCTCACGTGCTGAGCGTTCCGCCGAATCGAGCCCTCAGTTCAAGGTTCGCCAGGAAGCGGCGCGAATGCAGCAGCCTATCAGGAGGCAGGGTCTCCAACTCTTGCTCCAACCGCAACAAATCCGGAAGCGTGTCCACATCGTACCACGGCGGGGTGAGCGCGGTGCGCAGACCCAAGCGCGCGGCTTGCTCTAATGTTTGGGATAAGACCTGCTGCGTGCTCCAGTGGATGTTTTCAAAAATTTTCGTGTGGGGGGATTTCATCCCCACCAGGTAGTAACCACCATCTTCTCCCGGACCGAACACCAGGTCAGCTTGCTCTAGATATCCAGCAGCCAGTTTCAGATACTGGGATGGTAAGGAAGGTCCATCTGAATTAAGCGCCAGGGCTTTTCGATAACCCATCTGCAAAGCGAAATCCAAAACCTGCGCCAGGCAAGCCCCGATGTTTTCCCCTTCCACGGGTAAAAGTAAGGTGCCTGATGGAACAACAGATTCGAAATAAAGGCGTGAATCCGGCGGGGTGATTGCT
>JACUUU010000368.1 GCA_014859065.1 Anaerolineales bacterium | reverse complement strand
TCTATCCCCAGGGACCTCTTCGTATATATCCCTGGATGGACAATGCAGCGGATAAATACTGCTTATCAGCATGGTGAGATCACCGATTATCCCGGTGGAGGTCAGCAGCTGGTCAAGGATACAATCCTTTACAATCTGGGCATTCATATCAATCACGTCGCCTTGGTCGAGTTCAATGGTTTTATTCAAATTATCGATACGCTTGGTGGCATCGAAGTTCCCCTGGCATGTTCCTTTACCGATTGGCACATCATTGATCCCGAAAAATCTGAAAGTTCCCCTTCCAACTGGGAGCTTTACACGATTGGTCCTGGAGTAGTGCATATGGACGGGGAACTGGCTTTGTGGTACTCCCGTTCACGCCTGCGCTCCAGCGACTTCGACCGGGGACGCCGCCAACAGGAAATCCTGCGTGCGATTTATTCAAAAGGCATAAACATCAACGTGATCCCACGCATACCGGCGCTTTACAACGACCTTCGTTCGATCGTGTCCACCGATATTAACTTGAGCACGATCATGCAGTTGGTACCCCTGGCAGCCAATCTCAGTGCACCGCGTATTCGCAGTTACTATATCAACCGAAACTATGTAAACGGCTGGAGGACCCCACAAGGCGCCGCAGTCCAATTACCAGACTACCCCCCTTTACTTGAGATGCTTACAGAAGCTATGGCGCCTCCCAGCGAGCCCGACGATTCCCGCCTTGCTTCGATTGTCGAAATTTGGAATGGCACAACCAACACTCACTGGGATACCCTGGCTGCTGAACGTTTGCATTATTTAGGTTTTAATACCGAGATAAATTCAGCTGAACATGAAATCTACACCGAGTCCGTATTGATAGATTTAACTGTCGACCAAATTGGTGAGGAGCTTCAAACCATGGGGAGAGCTCTCGGCTTATCCCCTTCCGCTTTGATCGCTAATCCTGATCCTGAGAGTGAATTCGATTATCGCCTCATCATCGGAGAAAACTACGATCCTTGTTTCAATCCCGCTGCGCTTCCCTGACGGATTACACCCCCTTTCTATGATAAGTGTCCTTTGTATCTTTACACAACTGCCGGTACAATAGTACCAGGGCAGCAATCATACCTATTTGAATAATTAGGCTTATTGCGAAGGGAGATGAATGAATCAAACCGAAACCATTCAAACCAAGCCAACCCGAGAGGCTGCCAAACCGCGTTCTGCCAAAAAACAACGCGGCAAAGTGGTTATCTATGGCAGATGGTGCAAGGGATGTGGTTTATGTGCTGCCTTTTGCCCGTCCGACGTACTGGCATTTGATGACTCTGGTCATCCCTATGTGCAACACCCCGATCGTTGCACTGCCTGCCATTGGTGCGACACGCACTGCCCCGATTTTGCTATCGTTGTCAGGCGCATTCGAGAATAAGTGTTAATCATGACCACAAAATTAATCCAGGGAAATGAAGCAGTCGCGTGGGGGGCAATTGCTGCTGGATGCCGTTTCTTTGCTGGATATCCAATTACCCCCTCGACAGAGATTGCCGAAGTACTCTCACGCGAACTCCCCAAACTTGGTGGCAGATTTATCCAAATGGAGGATGAGATCGCAAGTCTGGCAGCCTGCATCGGCGCCTCTGTAGGTGGTTTAAAGTCTATGACTGCCACATCTGGACCTGGCTTTTCTCTAATGCAAGAACACATTGGCTATGCAGTCATGACGGAGGTGCCTTGTGTGATTGTCAACGTCCAACGCCTCGGCCCCTCTACCGGACAACCTACCGGTCCGTCCCAGGGAGATGTCATGCAGTCACGTTGGGGGACACATGGAGACCACCCGATAATCGTCCTTTGCCCAACCTCCATCTCCCAAGCTTTCCAACTGACGATCGACGCCTTCGATTTTTCAGAAAAGTACCGCACACCGGTGATCTTGCTGCTGGACGAGGTAGTTGGGCATATGCGCGAAAAATTCGATTTACCTGAAACTTTCGATCCCAGCACGCCTGACCGCCCCAATATTCCCGAGCCTCCAGAATGGTACCGCCCCTATGGGGATACTCCCAGCGATGTCCCGCCCATGGCAAACTTTGGTGAAGGCTACCGCTACCACATCACCGGCTTGTTCCACGACCCTTTAGGATACCCCACCCAACGTCTAGATGAAATAGACCCCTGGATCGAACGGGTCAACCGGAAGATTGAGCGAAATCTGGGAGAGATCCTGCTCTATGAGAGCGATATTCCTAACCAGGTTGACACATTGATTGTGACTTACGGCATCACCGCCCGCAGCGCTCGGCATGCTGTAAAATTGGCACGCAGCCAGGGTTTTAACGTCGGACTGCTCACTTTATTTACCATCTGGCCATTCGCGGAGGAAACAGTGGACCGCCTGGCCGCCACCGTTGACAGGATCATCGTTCCCGAACTAAATCTCGGCCAACTGGCTTTGGAAGTCGAACGCATCGTTGGTCGCAAGAAAGTCACCCGCATAAATCTTGCCAATGGAGAGCTGATCCCACCTCAAATGATCCTTGATGTTCTCGGAAATTAATCGCTATGGTCTTAAAAGAACACTCTGCTTACGCTTATCTGCGCCAGACCAAGAAGTTCCCTAATGTTTGGTGTGCTGGCTGCGGTATTGGAATTGTAATGTCTGCCATGATCCGCGCTATCGACAGGATCGGACTCGATCAAGACGACATCGCGCTGGTATCCGGCATTGGCTGTTCGGGACGTTTACCGGTGTATCTGGATTTCAACACCATCCATACCACCCATGGGCGCGCTCTGGCATTTGCCACCGGCTTGAAGATGGCGAAACCTAACCTAAAAGTTATCGTTGTCATGGGAGACGGTGATGCACTGGCGATTGGCGGCAACCATTTCATCCACGCTGCCCGCCGCAATATCGGCTTGACAGCCATCGTGATCAATAATTCGATCTACGGGATGACGGGTGGGCAGTACTCCCCTACCACTCCCATGGAAGGCATGGCCACCACCGCTCCCTACGGGAACATCGAACAGCCTTTTCCCATTTGTGATCTCGCCATAGCCGCGGGGGCATCCTTTGTAGCCCGCTCAACTGTTTACCACGCGGTAGAACTCGATCGCTTCCTTGAGAAAGGCATCCTCAAAGAAGGTTTTTCACTCATCGAGGCAGTCAGCTACTGCCACACAACCTATGGTCGTCTCAACAAGCTCGGTTCAGCTGTCGACATGATGAGGTGGCTGAAAGAAAACAGCCTTTCCAAAACCGCTGCTGAGAAATCACAAAACGAAGATGACGCTAATAAAATTGTTCGGGGAATTTTCCGCGATATCGAAAAACA
>JACUUU010000367.1 GCA_014859065.1 Anaerolineales bacterium | reverse complement strand
TATCAGAACCAGCCGTTCACCCACAATTCAAGGAGAACGGCTGGTTTTCTAACTAATTTAGTCAAATCTGTTTGAATACGTGCAAACTAGAGCAGCGAGCTGGTTTACTCTTTTGTGGCTTCGACCAGCTGTTCCTGCTCCAGACTGGCAAGCGATTCGATTTCCTTCACATCTAAATTCAACCCCTGAGCTACGCGGCTGCCGTATTCCCTATCAGCCCTAAAGAAAAGCGCAGCCTGGCGCATTTGCAGGCGTTTTTGTGCGTTTGACAGATGCGATACGATATTATCTATTAAATTCGATCGATCGCTGTCCGTCATCACCTCTCTATATAGATCCCCAGCTTGAACGTAATCATCGTTTGGATGGATGTAAGGCTGCCGGGCTATCATACCAGACACATCCAATGCTGGTTCAGCGGCTGTTGGGTCCGGTTCCGCACCTCCCATCGTGTTGGGATAATAATTAGGATGACCACTGCCAGGTGCAATATTCATGAAGGCATCTCGTTGGTAATTGTCAACCTGTGCAGCTTTGGGCGCATTGACTGGCAGCATGTGGTAGTTTGTCCCCAACCTGTGTCGATGGGTATCGTGATAACTGAATAATCGACCTTGTAAAAGCTTGTCTGGGGATGGACCAATCCCGGGCACGAAGTTTGCCGGTGAAAAAGCGGATTGCTCTACCTCATTAAAATAATTCACTGGGTTGCGGTTGAGCGTCATCCGACCAATGGTAATTGGTTCGTAATCACCATGCGGCCACACTTTTGTAATATCAAATGGGTCAAAGCGATATTCTAGCGCTTGTTCCGGGGTCATGATTTGCATCTCAAGCCGCCAGGATGGAAAATCCTCACGCTCTATTGCATCGAAGAGATCTCGAGTGGCATGATCGGGATCAGCGCTCTTCATGTGGTCAGCCTCCCCCCGAGTGAAGTTCTCAATTCCCTGTTCGGTCTTGAAATGATATTTAACCCAATAGTGTTCCCCTTTCTCGTTATACCACATGAAAGTATGGCTGCTGTAACCGTTCATATGCCGATAAGTTCGTGGAGTGCCCCTATCAGAAAAAAGAATTGTCACCTGGTGGATAGATTCTGGGGTAAGCGAGAGAAAATCCCAAAACATGTCCGCATCTTTAAGATTTGTGATTGGATTTCGTTTTTGCGTGTGGATAAAGTCGGGGAATTTTAGTGGGTCACGAATGAAGAAAATTGGCGTGTTGTTCCCCACCAGGTCGTAATTGCCATCTTCAGTATAGAATTTCATTGCAAAGCCGCGCGGGTCACGCTCAGAATCAGCTGAACCTTTCTCTCCCCCCACCGTAGAAAAGCGGACAAATACTTCTGTACGTTTCCCTACCTCTGAAAGAAATTTGGCTTTCGTATATTTAGATACATCCTCCAGGACTTCAAAATCGCCATAGGCACCTGCACCTTTGGCATGAACCACTCGTTCGGGGATGCGTTCGCGATCAAAATGAGCAAGTTTCTCTAAAAGATGAACATCCTGCATCAGTATTGGGCCTGGGTTCCCTGCAGTTATACTGTTTTGATCATCAGGAACTGGTGCTCCAAAGTTGGTGGTCATTTTTTTTGCATGTTTTGTCATCGTTAACTCCCTTCTGCTTGAAAATGATATGATGGTTCATAAACCATTTATATATTTATTTCATTATGTAATCATTGGAAATGTATCCCCGGAAAATTTTGCTCAGGCTTTCATATCCCATTGAACCTGACCTTAACTATCCCAATAAAACCCCAATTTGTCAGGTGTAATTAATCACTATTTTTCAGGTCTATTATGCCTCTTTTAAAATAGATCCCTTTGATTTTCCTCCCCCTAATCTGAGCTATTGACAATTCTTCATCCTTCTGTATAGTATGGGTCTAATGGTGTTCCCAGCAGTTTCACAGTTAATAAAAAGCGGATTCAATGCGTAAACCGATTATCCTCATTGCACTCGTGTTATCTGTATACCTTTTCGCAAATCGCTTGAACACTCTGGCAGCTTCCAACCACACAGTCCAGGTTTCATTTATCGATGTAGGTCAGGGAGATGCGGTCTTAATAGAAGATTCGTCTGGTTTCAACATCCTGCTGGATGGTGGTAGAAGTTCAGCCGGCCCCACAGTTGTGGCATATCTCCACCAAAAAGAAATAGATATTATTGATGTGATCATCGCCAGCCATGCCCATGCTGACCATATCGGGGGGCTGATTTCTGTCCTAGAAGATCCCGATATATTGGTCCAGGAAGTTCTCTACAATGGCTATCCTTACGACAGTATTACCTGGGAGATATTTTCTACTAAAGTCGCTGATCAGGGCATCACCATGACCGCTGCCCAGTTCCCGCAGGTATATGACTGGGGATCGACTACAGCTTTCATACTGAATCCTGACCCAGATATAATGGAGGTAGATCAGAACCAATCCTCAGTTGTTGTGTTGCTCGTCCATGAGAGCAATCGGTTTCTATTTAGCGGGGATATCGATCTCACTGCTGAAGCGACTGTTATTGCTAGAGGCACACCACTTGCAGCTGAAATCCTCAAAGTTGCCCATCACGGCAGCCGCTTCAGTTCGGGGGAAGAATTCCTGGCTGAAGTCTCGCCTCTCGAAGCTGTCATTCAGGTAGGTGCCAACCCCTATGGACATCCCGCTCCAGAAACCCTAGAGCGTTTGGATGAAGTTGCTGCCCGCATCTGGCGTAATGATGTTTATGGAACCATCGTCGTGAAAAGTGACGGGATGAGCTTCACTATTTTCAATTTGGGCAAAAACGCCATGTATTTTCCAATTGTTTTTATAAATGAAGACAGTGGATTAGAGCTAACCCACACCTCGACACCTGTTCCCAGCCTGACCACAACCCCCTAACTGTTCAGAGATTAACCAACATAAATCAATAACAACGCACCTCCCATAATCAACCCTGCCCCTATAACTAGAGGTATAGTGATGCGTTCCATCGTCTGCCCATACAGGATTGGTGACAGAACCATCACAACCGGAATTGACAGCAAGCTGAGTGAAAGCACGGTGGCAACCTTGGTCAGTTCTAGCCCAACCCAGCGCGCCCAGGTTGCCAGTCCCAGGATAAGACCGGCAATCAGGACCGTGTAAACATCACCTCGCAACCTTGGTGTTTTCAATACCCGCTTTCGGCGCAGAAATAGGGGGACTGAGTATGCAAACATACATGTAACCATGCCTACCGTAACGCCTAATAATGGGGATGGGATTTCTTCCAATCCAAGCCGAATAAAGATTGGACTTGTAGCCCAGGACATCGCTGTAGCCA
>JACUUU010000366.1 GCA_014859065.1 Anaerolineales bacterium | reverse complement strand
CTTGCCATCCGTGGCGGGAGCAGGGCTCACGGGTTCAGCAGGTTCTTCAGCAGCGGGTGCTTCTGCGGCTGGCGCTTCAGTTCCACCGCAGGCTGCAAGAACTAAGCTGAGAATCATCAGGGCGGCTAAAAGCCAGTATAACCTCTTCATTTTAATCTCCTTTTTTTATATAGATTGACAAAGAACAAACATTGGTCCTTCTTGAATCAAGCCATGAGCACCTCCTTATTATAATGATATTTCCTGGAAAAAGCTGTTTCTAAACCTTCACGTCGTTTCATTCACCCATTCCCGATTCTCTCAAAGAACTTTTTCGTACAACCAAGCGAGGTTGTGACCATGAAATATCTGGTTCAAGATCCACACCTGTTTGTCGCGCCTTAACGATGGCATTTATCCATTCAACCGCCATGGCGCCAAGCGCCCTTGGGTCCTGTCGAATGGTTGTTAACGGGGGGTAAAAATAGGCTGCTTCAGGGATATCATCAAAACCGACAATACCCAAGTCATCTGGGATGCGTAACCCAAGATGTCTCGAAGCCTGCATAGCACCCAATGCCATCTGATCATTCGAAATAAAAACGGCATCAATTTCTGGATCTTGATCAACCAAAGATTGCAATCCCGCGTCTCCGCTGGGAGGGTTCCAATCCCCTTCTACAATCAAGTTATCGATATTGGAATATCCTGCCTCCGTAACAACTTCTCGCCATCCGGCTAAACGTTCTTGAGCTTCCCACCAGCGTGATGGACCCGTAATAATTCCAATTCGGCGGTAGCCTTGTTCCATCAAGTGCGTCGTAGCCAGCCTTCCCCCAAGCTTGTTATCCATAGCTGAGACAAAGTCTGAATCAGTAGGGCCTTTATTGATGTAAATTACAGGCGTTTGCATCTTCGAAAATTTTTCGGCCAGCCAATCAAAGTATTGATCAATCGCTGGAACTGCCCAGATAATTCCCTCAACACGTCGAGAGAGAAGATCATAAAGGATGCTTTCTACCTGTAAGGGATCAAATAAATCGATCAAATTAAGTGTGAGTGAAAAACCCAGCTCATAGAGTTTCGCTTCTATCCCCGTAAGTACACGTGAAGGGCCAAAATAACTCAACCCATAGCCGATCACACCGATGATATTGCTTCGCCCCCGGCTTAAATTCCTGGCAAACACATTGGGGGAGTAACCTAAAGTCTCAATGATTTGTTGAACGCGTTCTCGTGTCTCCGCTGAAACATCCGGGCGGTCGTTCAACACCCGGGATACCGTCTGAGTAGAAACACCAGCAGCCTGTGCAACATCCAGAATAGTAACCATCTCTTCAGACATTCACTTTCTAGGATTATCCGTTCCGTTAGCGTTCACGTTATCGTTAACACTATGGTAACATACTAAATAAAATAAATCAAGGAATACTCGAATTATGGCGTTTTAATTACGAAAACTTGACTATTTTCACCTAAGAAGTGCTATCGCCGCAGCATTCATCATCACAATTCATCACGAAGAGGCGTTAATTAACCTGGAAGCACAAAACGCAATTTACACCACTTGACAAGACACTCACTTGCAGTATAACAGACATCAAATGGTTTGCTACACGGTATCATTGCAATGTATCAAAGATCCGTTTAATTGATAGTTCGGCATGGAGGTTGATATAACAAAACGTGAGATTGTCAAAGCAGTACTGAACGGCCAGAAGCCACCCTATGTGCCGTGGTCATTCTCATTTACGCTAGAAGCCCGGGAAAAGCTCGTGCAGCATTTCGGCACAAATGGCCTGGAACCCATCTTGCAGAATCATTTATTGGGACTCGGTAACGAGATTGGTTTTTTCGAGGATATCGGAAACGAGCGCGTGCTGGACATATTTGGTGTCGTCTGGGATAGAACTGTTGACAAGGACATAGGAAACATTGAGGCGCCAAGGCTGGCGGAACCAACTCTGGCCGGTTACGAGTTTCCCGATCCACTGGCCGATCAATTTTTTGCCAATATTCCGGAACAGATCGAAAAATACGAAGATCGATTCAGGATTTTCAGGGTAGGTTTCTCTCTCTACGAGCGAGCATGGACACTTCGCGGAATGCAAAACCTGATGATGGATTTCTATGATCACCCTGCGTTTGTCAAAGAACTCCTACGTGCTATTGCTGACTATAATATTGCACATGTTAACAAAGCCCTCACCTACGATATCGATGCCGTCTACTTTGGAGATGATTGGGGACAGCAACACGGGCTTCAGATGGGACCTGCCCTGTGGCGTAAATTCATTTACCCCGAACTGAAACGTATGTATAGAGCCGTCCGTGACGCCAGGAAGTACGTGTTCATTCATTCCTGTGGTGATGTCGATGAGTTGTTTGACGATCTGATTGATATCGGACTGAACTGTTTCAATCCCTTTCAGCCGGAGGTCATGGACGTCGATGCATTGATCCATCATTACCGAGGGCGCCTCACATTCCATGGTGGACTTTCTACCCAGC
Organism: Anaerolineales bacterium; assembly: GCA_014859065.1. Lineage (GTDB taxonomy): Bacteria > Chloroflexota > Anaerolineae > Anaerolineales > UBA4823 > Kmv39. The sequence continues at coordinate 837 of JACUUU010000366.1, read as the reverse complement.
GCACACTGCCCTACGGATCTCCCGATGACGTGCGGCGCGAAACGCGAAGACTGATTTCACTGGGGCGTGACGGCGGCTACATCTTGTCCCCTGCCCATGCTGTCGAAGGGGATGTGCCTCTTGAAAACATGCTGGCGTTCATCGATGAAGCACTGAATCAACCCTATTTCTGAGAATTTAAGGTGTCGAACCAAGCGTCGCAGCCTATCCCGCAAATTGCCATCCGAGTCCCCCTTTGACTGAAACACCCTCATGGTGCCTCAGTCATATGCTGGTTTCAAGAGAAACTAGCACACCCTCTTCAGGGGGAGGGCGATTCGGTTCTCCTGAACCGAACATGCGCCTGATGCGCGATGATAGCGCTTCAGGCTTGGGGAGGGGGTCTCTTTTTTGCGCATTTGCCCCTTTCAGAAGACAGGCGAAACACCTTTTAATGCTTGTTTATTAACTTCACTTCAAATCCCCACTTCGAAAGCCATCACAAACTTTTTGATCCCCACATCATATCGTTTTTAGACCAACACACTTCTCAAAGAGAATTAATCCAATCCTTCCAAAGGTTGAAACTCAAATCCAAAAAATCATTCCATCCGCTTGCGCAGGTACGTGTGCATGATCACTGAGAGCACGATGATCAACCCATAGATCAATTGTGTCCAAAATCCAGTCAGACCGATCGCGACCGTACCAGCTTCGATAGCACCAATAATGAATGCACCGAGGAAAGAACCAAACAGCGATCCAACGCCGCCAAAAACTGAGGTCCCGCCTAAGAACACAGAAGCCAAGGTGCGTAGCAGATACCCTTCACCCAGGCTAGGCCAGAAATATGTCACA
>JACUUU010000365.1 GCA_014859065.1 Anaerolineales bacterium | reverse complement strand
CCGATTGGCGCTGAAGTGATCGGTTTGAAGTGCACCACCGGTGAAGAATTAGCTGAGCTGGCTTCTGATGCCGATGCGATATTGCAGCAATATGCCAAAATCACCCGGAGCACGATCGAAAAACTGAACAACTGCAAAGTCATCTGCCGTTACGGTACTGGGGTCGATATCGTGGATGTACAGGCAGCTTATGACCACGGCATCCTGGTTACAAATGTGCCCGATTACTGCATTGAAGAAGTTGCAGATCACACCATTACCTTTGGTTTTATGTTGCTAAGGCGAATCCCGATGTATTATCGTGCCACTCGCAGGGGGGAGTGGCACTGGAGTGCATCGGGAGGCCCAATTCATCGGTTCCGTAAGTCAACCTGGGGCTTGATTGGATTAGGCCGAATCGCACAAAATATTGCCCGCAAGTTGAATGTGTTTGGGTTCGAAGTCATTGCCTATGATCCTTATGTGTCTAAAGGGTTTATGATGACCCACGGCGTGCGGAAAGTTGAGTTAGATGAGCTCTTTTCCACATCCAATGTGGTGAATGTCATGTGTCCCTATACACCTGAAACCCATCATATCGTCAATGCGGATGCCTTTGAAAAAATGAGGAACGATGCCGTCTTGGTCAATTGTTCCCGAGGGAAGTGTGTGGATAATAAAGCGTTGTACCAGGCATTAGTTGAAGGCAAGATTGCATCGGCGGGTTTGGATGATACTGAAGAAGAGCCAGCCAAACAAAAGGCATGGACTCCTGAAATGAATCCCTTATTTACGTTGGATAATTGTTTTATCACCCCTCATTCTGCTTATGTATCAGAGCAGTCTTTAATTGAATGCCGATATGTCGCAGCTGAAAATGCGAAAGCCGTGCTGTTAGGGAATCCGCCACTCGATCCAGTAAAGCCCTGAGAATTATTTTAGGTGAAAGGAATCGAGATGAGTAAAAGAAGGAGGTTGAATAAGAAAATCAACAATTGATCCTGGTGGAAATTGAAAACTATTAAAAGGAGAGAGTTAAAATGAAAAGCACGCGTAGTAGTAAAATCGCTTTAGTTTTTCTGCTAGTATTTGTTGTTTTGTTGAGTGCCTGTCAAACACAGACCGCAGCTCCAACGGGGGATACCGGAGCTGAAGCAGTGGATCGCAGCCAGGATGAGTACATTTATGTTTCATCCATGGGAAACCTGGAGTTCTTCAATGCGCATAAATATGGCTGGGCTTGGGCTGGCGAAACGCTTGGTGTAACTGCCACTTATGTAGGTCCTGCAGAATACGACATGACTGCTATGGTGGCTGCTTTTGATCAAGCCATTGCTATGCAACCCAAAGGTATTGCTGTATTTGGTGTAGAACCAATCTTGGAGCCAACAATCAACAAAGCAGTAGAAGCTGGCATTCCTGTGGTCACAATTCTGGGCGATTTACCCGATTCAGACCGCCTGGCGTTTGTAGGTTCTTACCAATATGATCTTGGTTTTATCGGTGGGCAGAACCTGGCTGAAGCGCTTGGCGGGCAGGGGAAAATTGCCATTTTAAGCATTCCCGGTGTAGGGATGTTTGATGACCGCGAGGATGGGTACCGAGCAGCATTTGAAATGTATCCCGGAATTGAGGTGGTTCAGGTTGGCGATACCGGCGCTGACACCGTCTCCGCTATAAATACCGCCAAAGACATTCTGCAGCGAGTTCCTGACCTGGCAGCGTTTGCATGCACTGACTCGACTGGTGGCATTGGTGCCGCAACCGCTGTTGAAGAATTGAACCGTGTTGGCGATGTCAAGATTGTTTCCATGGACCGAAATTCCGATGTTTTGGAGAAGATCAGAACAGGTGTTGTTACTGGGACAGTTGCACAAAATGATGCAGCGATGGCTTTTTGGGCGTTGCAGGTTCTCTACAACTACAATTACAACCAAGCACCATTAACCACTGACAATGAGGCTGCCGGTGTCAATGCTGGTCCGAGCCTGGTATTCATGGCTGCAAATTATGTGGATGAATCCAACTTAGAATATTTCTTGTCTGCTAATTCAATATATGAACCCTAAAATCTGATTGGTGACTTCGGAAGTCTGGGTAAAGCATCTGCTGAAGACAATTCAAGACTTCCGAAGTCTTTAACACAGAGATGATAATGCAAGATATTCTTGAAGTTGAACAAATATCAAAGAGCTTTCCGGGTGTTCAGGCTGTGAATGATGTCAGTTTCAGTTTGCGACATGGCGAAATTCTGGCGTTGATTGGAGAAAATGGTGCAGGAAAAAGCACTTTGATGCAGGTTTTGGGGGGCGTGCAGAAACAAGATAACGGCCAAATATTGATTGAGGGTGAACTAGTAACGTTTTCTTCTGCCAATGATGCTATGGATGCGGGTATCGCCATGGTATTCCAGGAGCTTTCGTTGGTTGGCAGTCTTTCTATTGCTGAGAATATTTTTGTTAATCGACAACCAGTTGGTTTCTTGAATCAAATCCAATGGAAAAAGCTAAATCAAAAAACAGAGGATGTATTAAGGAAGTTTGATTTAGATCTTGATCCTTCGATTCCTGTAAAACGGTTGGTTATGGGCCAGAAGCAGATTGTCGAAATTTTGAAAGCGATAACGATTAATCCCAAGGTTTTGATTCTGGATGAACCAACCTCATCACTGACCCAATCCGAAATTCACAATTTATTTGAAATCATTAGAAATCTTCAATCTCAAGGAATGTCGATCATTTATATCACCCATAAATTGAATGAGGTTTTCGATCTGGCTGATCGAGTTTTGGTGATGCGCGATGGAAAAAAGATTGGGATTAAAGAAGTATCGGAAGTCTCTGAAAATGATCTGGTGTCAATGATGGTAGGACGAGAAATTGGCAATATCTACCGAGCCACATCTGAACCCCATAAAATTAAAGCAGAAGAATATTTTCGGATTGAAGACTTCACCCTTCGAAACACATATGAAAATGTTTCTTTCGGTTTGCGTCGAGGAGAAATCCTGGGATTAGCCGGGTTAGTTGGGGCAGGACGGACTGAGTTAGCAAGATCAATTTTTGGCATTGAACCTAAAGATAGCGGTCGGATTTTCCTGGATGGTGAGCAAATAGAAATTCACCGCCCTCATGACGCAATAAATCAGGGCATTGCTTATCTCACTGAAGATCGGAAAAGTCAGGGTTTATTTCTTGATATGTATGTACCTGAAAACCTGATTGCACCTATTCTGAGACGGTTTTCGGGAAGATTTGGTTTCCTTGATCGCGGTTTGGTGGAAGGCCATGCTGTAAAACAGTTGGACGATTACAATGTATCGATCTCATCATTGACGCAGAAAGTGCGTAACCTGTCTGGGG